>CAZFCV010000094.1:0-5341 GCA_964517985.1 uncultured Dehalococcoidales bacterium
ATCTTCTGGTAGCGGCGGTCCATTTCCTGGCTCAGCCAGCGCAGCGTGCTCAGTGCCTTTTTGGAATCAACGATGACCGGTGTCGCCAGGTGGGGGATGCTGTTGAACGGGGTCAGCTCCACCCGCTTGGGGTCAATCATGATAAAGCGGAGCTCGTTGGGCGTGTTATAGAGGAGCAGGCAGCAGATAATGGAGTTCAGGCAGACCGTCTTGCCGCTGCCGGTCGCCCCGGCGATGAGCAGGTGGGGCATCCGGGACAGGTCTCCGGCTATCGCCTCCCCGCCGGCGCCCTTCCCCAGTGACAGCGCCAGCTTTGAGCGGGCAACTATCTTCTGGAAGGCGCTGGTCTCAATTACCCCGCGCAGGCTGACCATGCCCGAAATCGTGTTCGGCACCTCAATGCCGACCATGGACTTGCCGGGGACCGGGGCTTCAATCCGGATACTTGGTGCCGCCAGGGCAAGGGCAAGGTCGTTGGCGAGGGAGGTAATCCTCTCCACCTTGACCCTGATCTTGGAGACCTCCTTCTGCCGGATATTGACATTGCCGTCCCTGTCCTTCTCCTTTACCTCCTTTATCTTCCGGTCCCAGCCCGGCTCAACGCCGAACTGGGTGACCGTGGGCCCGGCGTTTATCTGCACCACGCTGGCTTCCACGCCGTAGCTTGACAGGGCTTCCTCTATGAGCTTGGCTCTCTGCACGTTGTCTGCCTGCCCGAACTCGGCTTCGGGCACCCTGTCCAGGATATCAATGGGCGGCAGCCGCCAGCCGTCAATGGTGACCAGTGATGCCGATTCGCCGTATTTCTTCCACACCTCCTGGGCGACCTGCCTCAGGTCCTGCTGAGCGGGGGTGGGTGTCGCCGGGGCTTCCCCCTCCGGCTGCCTCCTCGCTATTTCGGGGGGCACCATCAACGGCGGCGGCGGTATTCTTTCCGCAGCGCTGGGCTGGCTGTAGGCGGGTAGCTGCGGGGATGGCGGCGCCTCCGTAACGGGCGGCTGAGGGGGGCGGGCTGGTCTCTTGAACAGCCCGGCAAACCACAGGATAAGCCGTGCCAGGGAGCGGAAGCAGACCCGGGGAGCGACCAGAAAGACGCCGATGACGACCAGTGCCACTACCCGCAGGATGCCGATAAAGCCCTGGTCGTGGTTAATGATACCCTGTCCAAAGCTGCCGCCAAGGTCAAGAAGCGCCAGTATTCCCCAGATAGCCAGGATGAAAGAGATGGCACCCAGCCACTTGTTCCACTGGTAGAGCTTCCAGCGGTGAGCCAGTGCCGATAGCTGCCGCCGCCATATCACGCCCACGGCGGCAATGGCGGCAATGGCGAGCAGGACCAGCCCCCAGCCAAACAGCCCCAGGGTGGTCTCGGTAAGGTCGGTGAACCAGGAGACAATATTCTCCCACTGCCAGAAAAGCAGGGCGACTACGGCGGCTACCAGCAGCAGGCGCCGCACCGGTGCCGATACCAGAAAGCGGAACAGCCCGCCCCAGAACGACCTTCGCCCGGGCTTGGCTCCGGGCCTTTCCCGGGGAGCCTTGTTAGCCCTTGGTTTTTGCCTGGTATTAGCCTTTCTCCTTGCCATGGCTCCCTTTGTCCCTCGCTCTCTCCAGCTATACCTTTACCATGAAGGGGAGTATCATGGGGCGGAGTTTGGTCTGCTCGTAGTAGTATTTGTTCAGGATATCCCTGACCTTGGTGTTGATAAAGCTCCACTCTGCGGGGCGGTCGCCGCTGTGGGCCAGGGTTCGGGCAACCAGGTCGCGGCTATTGTCAATCATCTCCTTGAACTCTCTGGTGTCAACAAAGCCCCGGGATACAATATCGGGACGCCCCACCAGCTTGCCGGTCTGCTTGTTCACGGCGATGATTACCACCACGATGCCGTCCCGGGACAGCATCCGGCGGTTCCTCAGCACCACGCTGCCGATGTCGCCGACGCTCAAGCCGTCAACATAGACATTTCCGTAGGTAATCTTGCCGGTCACCCGGCCGCTCTGCGGTTCAATCTCAAGGATATCGCCGTCCTCCAGCACGAAGATGTTGTCCTTGGGGATGCCAACCGATTCCGCCAGTTTGGCGTGAAGGCTGAGGTGGCGGTATTCACCATGTATCGGCATGAAGAATTTCGGCTTGACCAGATTGAGCAGCAGCTTCAGCTCCTCCTGGCTACCGTGCCCGTGGACGTGGACTGGTGCCACCCGGCTGTAGAGCACGTGGGCACCCTGCTGGAAGAGTTTATCCAGGGTTCTATTGATTAGCGATTCGTTGCCGGGGATGGGCGTTGCCGAGATAACCACGGTATCACCCTGGAGTATGTGCAGCTGGCGGTGGTCGCGGTTAGCCATGCGCACCAGTGCTGAGGTCGGCTCTCCCTGGCTTCCCGTGGTGATAAAGATAATCTTGTCATGGGGCATCCCGCGCAGCTCGTCAAGCCGTGCCAGTACCTCTTTCGGGTCGCTGAGGTAGCCCAGCTCCAGTGCCATGCGCACGGTGTCGCTCATGCTGCGCCCGACAATAAAGACACGCCGCTGGTATTTAGCGGCGACATCAACAACCTGCTGGATACGGGATACCAGCGAGGAGAAGGTGGTCACGATGACCCTTCCCGGTGCGTCGGCGATGATATGGTCCAGGGTCTCGCCAACCACCATCTCTGAGGGCGTGTATCCGGGCAGCTCGGCGTAGGTGGAGTCGGAGAGGAGGAGCAGGACCCCCTCCGCCCCCAGCTGAGCCAGCCGGGACATATCGGTCGGTTTGCCGCTGACCGGCGTGTAGTCAATCTTGAAATCGCCGCTGTGGACTATGGTTCCCACCGGCGTGGTAATGATTAGCCCCACGGCGTCGGGTATGCTGTGGCAGACGGGATAGAACTCAACCCGGAATTTGCCCAGTGTGACCTCTCCCCCCGGGGGCACTACCTTGAGCTGTGCCCCGTCCAGTGCCTTCCTTTCCTTGAGCTTGACGCGGATAAGCCCCTGGGTGAGCTTCGTGGAATAGATGGGGGCATTAAGCTGGGGGAGCAGGTAGGGCAGGGCACCGACGTGGTCTTCGTGACCGTGGGTGATGACGATACCCCTTATCTTCTTCTGCCTCTCCACCAGGTAGCTGATATCGGGTATCACCAGGTCAATGCCCAGCATTTCTTCCTCGGGGAACATGAGCCCGGCATCAATGATGAGGATGTCATCCTCGTATTCCATCACCATCATGTTCTTGCCGATTTCGCTCAAGCCCCCGAGGGGGATTATCTTCAGTCTCGGTTTGCTCATTTTCTTCTACCTAGAACATGCTTAGCTGCTGCGGTGGTTCCTCCGTCTCCGTCACGCTTTTTGCCCGGGCAATGAGTGACGGGATTCTAGCCATATCCTCCTCTATAGCCCGGCGCAGGCTCTGCTGGTGCAGGGCAGCCGCCGGGTGATACATGGCATAGTAGATGGTGTCATCCCGCTTCTGGGCGGTGCCATGAATTTTGCTTATACTCTTGCCCGGGAAGAACAGCGTCATGGCGAAACGCCCCAGCGTTACTATCATCCTGGGCTTGATTAGCTCAATCTGGCGCTCCAGCCAGTGGCGGCAGGCTAGTATCTCCGTGGGCAGGGGGTCGCGGTTCCCCGGGGGGCGGGACTTGACGGTATTGGTAATATAGACCTGCTCCCGCCTCAGCCCGATGGAGATGAGCAGCTGCTCCAGGAACTGCCCTGCCGGTCCGACAAACGGGCGTCCCTGCTGGTCTTCATGCCAGCCCGGTGCCTCGCCGATGAACATGAGCTCGGCATCCTCTGCCCCCTCGCCGGGCACGGCTCTGGTTCTGGTTTTGGCTAGCTCGCATCGTGTGCAGAGGGCAATTTCTTCGTGAAGCTGGCTTAGTGCTGACATTCCCAACCTGGCAGCCCTTTTGGTTTATGATAGCATTGTCAATATGGCAAGTCAATTTGGGGGCTCGTTCCCCGGTGGGGGGTTAAGTTGACAGGATAGGGGTGGGGTTGTAGACTACTTACGATGAGTTTTTTGCGCCAGACCGACCCCGAAATCAGCCGCGTCCTTGAGCTGGAGGCAGAGCGGCAGAGAAGCACGATAAATCTCATTGCTTCCGAGAACTACGCCAGCCGGGCAGTGCTTGAGGCTGAGGGTTCCTTCCTGACCAACAAGTATGCCGAGGGCTATCCCCGGCGCCGCTACTACGGGGGCTGTGAGAATGTAGATATCGCCGAGAGCCTGGCTATCCAGCGGGCTAGGGAGCTGTTCCGTTCCCAGCATGCCAATGTCCAGCCGCATAGCGGCGCCCAGGCGAATATGGGCGCCTACTACGCCTTGCTGGACTACGGTGATACCGTTCTGGGGATGAGCCTGGCTCATGGCGGGCATCTTACTCATGGTGACCGGGTAAGCTTCTCCGGCAAGTCCTACCGTTTCATATCCTACGGGGTTAACCAGGAGACGGAGCGGATTGACTATCCGGAGGTGGAGCGGCTTACTCTAGCCCACAAGCCAAAGCTAATCGTTGCCGGAGCCAGTGCCTATCCCAGGGTTATTGACTTTGAGCGCCTGCGGCAGATTGCCGACCTTGTTGGCGCCCGGCTCATGGTTGACATGGCTCATATTGCCGGTCTGGTGGCTGTCGGGTTGCACCCCACCCCCGTCCCCTATGCCGAGGTGGTGACCTCAACAACGCACAAGACGCTGCGTGGGCCACGCAGTGGCTTTATCCTGTGCTGGCAGGAGCTTGCCCCGGCGATAGACGACGCCGTCTTCCCCCGGATGCAGGGTGGCCCCCTGATGCACGTTATTGCGGCGAAGGCAGTGGCTCTTCACGAAGCGATGCAGCCCGGCTTCCTGGACTACCAGCGCGCCACGCTGGACAATGCCCTGGTTCTGGCTGGTGAGCTGGGGCGGCTGGGGCTACGGCTGGTCACCGGTGGGACGGATAACCACCTTATTCTGGTTAACCTCACCGGGATCGGGGTTACCGGCCGGCAGGTTGAGGAGGCACTGGGCGCAGCGGGTATTATTGTCAATCGCAATGCCATCCCCTTTGACTCCCGCCCGCCGGCACTGACCAGCGGCATCCGGCTGGGCACGCCGGCGGTGACCACGCGTGGCTTTGGCAGGGAGGAAATGAAGCGTGTTGCGGCATGGATAGTAAAGATACTCGGTCATATTGATGACCCGGCCCTTCAGCGCCAGGTAAGGGAAGAGGTGAGCCAGACATGCTCCCGCTTCCCGGTGCCCGGCATTGATGGCTAAAGGTTTTGCTATTTCCCCCTGGAACACCCGTAAAAAGCTATAATTCCCCCGGCAACCCGCTTTGTTCCCTTCCCCCTGGTAGGGAGGAGGGGA
>CAZFCV010000095.1:0-3428 GCA_964517985.1 uncultured Dehalococcoidales bacterium
GAGCTCACCCTGAGCCGGCAGGTGCGAGCCTCCCGGATACAGGTGCTGGAAGACTGCCTGGCAACCGAGATTGTGGTGGCGGGCGGGCACGTCTCCGGGGTAAAAGCCCTTGACTGCCGCACCGGCGCCACCGAGGAATTTGCCTGCCGCTTCCTGATTCTGGCTACCGGCGGGGCGGGGCAGCTATTTAAATTCAACACCAACTCCGACATTGCCACCGGTGACGGCATCGCCCTCGCCTTCAACACCGGGGCAGAGATTACCGACATGGAATTCTTCCAGTTCCACCCCACCGCCCTGCACCTGCCCGGGGTAACCCCCTTTCTTATCTCGGAGGCGGTAAGGGGTGAGGGCGGGGTGCTGCGCAACGCCGACGGCTACCGCTTCATGCCCGACTATACCACCGAGGGCGACCTGGCACCACGGGATGTCGCCGCCCGGAATATCCTCTACGAGATGAAAAAGACGGGCTCCAACCAGGTCTTCCTTGATGTCACCCACCTGCCCCTCCGCGTCATCACCACCCGCTTCCCCCACATCTACCGTTTCTGCCTGGACCACGGGCTGGATATTATCCAGAGCCTGATACCGGTCGCCCCCGCCGCCCACTACATGATGGGGGGCATCAAGACCGATGCCTGGGGGGAAACCAACATCGCCGGACTGTTCGCCACCGGCGAGACTGCCTGTACCGGGGTTCACGGCGCCAACCGGCTCGCCTCAAACTCCATGCTTGAGGTGCTGGTGTTCAGCAAGAGAATCATGGAGAAGACCGCGGGGGAATTAAGGGGAGGAAAAGCAGCCGGCAAAAGGGCAGAAGCACATCAATCGCTGAGCCAGGGGCAGGCTGCCCGGGCAGTCCCCACCCCCAGCCTCTCCGCCCTGCAGCAACTGCACTGGGACAGGGTGGGTATTATCCGCAACCGGGAGGGGCTTACCGAAGCCGCCGATACCCTGGCGGCATGGCAGAGGGCGCTACCCCCACCCACCGACCGCCCCGCCTACGAGCTGAATAACCTGCTCCTGACCGGACGTCTGGTCACCGAAGCCGCCCTGCTCAGAGAGGAGAGCCGTGGTGCCCATTTCCGCACCGACTTCCCCCGGAGCTCCCCCCGGTGGCAGCTCCATATTATATTCAAAAAGTAAGAACCGTGCCGGGATGGATTGGAGGCAGACGTGAAAGGACTACCCGGGGAGTGGCTTGACGGCATTATAGACCGGGCGCTGGCTGAGGATACCAGCCACGGCGACATTACCAGCGAGGCGATAGTACCGCCGGAACTACCGGGGAAGGCATCGCTGCTCGCCAAGGCAGATGGGGTGCTGGCGGGCGGGGAGGTAGCGGGGAGGGTCTTCCGGCGGGTCGACCCCTCCTTGGAGGTGGATACCCTTATTGCGGACGGCACCACCATCCAGCCGGGGGATAAAATCGCCACCATCTCGGGGCGGGTGGCGAGCATCCTCGGAGCCGAGCGCACCGCCCTCAACTTCCTGCAGCGGCTCAGCGGCATCGCCACACAGACCGCCCGCTACGTTGCCGAGACAGAGGGCTATGACGCCATTATCGCCGATACCCGCAAGACGACCCCGGGATTGAGGCGGCTGGAGAAGTATGCCGTGCGCATGGGTGGGGGGCAAAACCACCGCTTCCACCTCGGTGACGGTATCCTGATCAAGGACAACCACATAGCGGCACTGCGCACCCCGGGTATGAGCCTGAAGGACATCGTCGCCAGGGCAAAGCAGAACGCCCCCCGGGGGCTCACGGTTGAGGTGGAGGTCAACACCGCCCGGGAAGCTATCGCTGCCGCCGAGGGCGGCGCCGATATCATCATGCTGGATAACATGAGCCCGGAAGAGATGCGCCGGGTGGTAGACCGGCTCCCGCCGCCGGTAAGGACGGAAGCCTCCGGCGGTATCACCCTAGATAATGTCCGGGCGGTAGCGGCGACCGGGGTTGATATCATCTCCATCGGCGCCCTCACCCACTCCGTAAAGGCGCTGGATATCAGCCTGGAGCTTGAGCCGCCAGCCACGAAGCCGGTCTAGGCGGCTCCATCAGGGGCAAGCCCGTGGGCGGCAAGCAGGGCGGTATCCGCCAGAATCTCCGCGGTGGCTCCGTCAGCAATCACCCGGCCGCGGTCAAGGATAACCGTCCGGGGGCACAGCGCCCGGACCAGCTCCAGGTCATGGGTCGCCACGAGCTTGGTTATGTCAAGCCCCTTGAGCAGGCACGCCAGTGACCACTTGCTGCGCGGGTCAAGGTTACTCGTTGGCTCATCAAGCACCAGAATCTCCGGGCTCATGGAGAGCACTGTCGCCACGGCAATGCGCTTCCTCTCCCCGATACTCAGGTGGTGAGATGAACGTTGCTCATAGCCCGCCATACCGACCCAGTCCAGGGCTCTCGTCACCGCCTGGCGCACCTCCGCCCCGACATAGCCCATATTAATGGGGCCAAAGGCAACATCGTCAAACACGGTGGGGGAAAACAGCTGGTCATCCGGGTCCTGAAAGACAAGCCCCACCCGGCTCCTCACCCACCGCAGATTGCCATCACCAACCGGCTTGCCCAGTACCCGGACGGCGCCATCGCTGTGCAGGATGCCGTTGAGGTGAAGGAGCAGCGTTGACTTCCCGGCGCCGTTGGGTCCGATAAGCGCCACAGTCTCCCCCCGGTGCACCGTCAGGCTGACACCAGCCAGCCCCGGCTGCCCATCCGGGTAGTTGAAGGCAAGATTATCAATCGTTATAACCTCAGCCACGCCGCCTCCTAAGATAACAGGCTAAAAGCAATCGTGAAAATAAGAATTAAGCCAAAGCCGACGCCAAAGTAGGCGTCCGCCGGACGGAAGCACAGGTGGTTCAGCGTCCGCGCCTGCCCGTCAAAGCCGCGGGCTGCCATCGCCGCATAGACCCGCTCCCCCCGCTCGTAGCTGCGGATAAAGAGGGTGCCGAGCATGTTGCCCATGGTGCGCAGCTGCCAGCGCCGCCCGCCGCCGAAGCTACGGCTATCCCTTGCCTGCTTCATGCGCATCACCTCATCCACCAGAATAAAGAGATAGCGGTACATGAAGGACAGAATCATCACCATCACCCGGGGCATGCGGAGCTGCTCCAGGCCGCGCAGCAGGCTGGGCAGCTTGGTGGTGGAGGTGAGCAGGATAAGGCTAAGAATGGATAGCCAGGACTTGATAAGAATATTGGCTAAAACCTGAAGACCGCTGTAGGTAACCGTTACCTGCCATAGCCAGATATTGTAGCTCCCCGCCACCTCCCCCTCCCGGAAGAAGGGGACGAAGATGGCAATCATCACCACGAAGGGCATGATGACCAGTGACCGCTTCAAGACATAAAAGACAGGCACCCGGGAGAGGAGAACCAGAACCGCTATGAGGGCAAAATAGAGGACAAACACCAGCCACTGC
>CAZFCV010000095.1:3438-5261 GCA_964517985.1 uncultured Dehalococcoidales bacterium
AGTATGAAAAGCAGGCTAGCCAGAAACTTGGTGCGGGGGTCAAGCCGGTGGATAAGGCTATCCCGGTCGCTGTATTGATCAAGAAAGCTATGCTTCACCGTAAACCACCCTTAACCCCGGTCAAGCCGTCCTCTTTCTGCGGAAGACAAGCACCCAGGCAAGGGCGTATGCCATGCCGAACAGGACCAGGGTGCCAACAAACCCCGCCAGCACTGTTGCCAGCGCCTCATTCTCTATCATCGTAAAGATATAATCGGCAATAAGCTGGAAGGGCGCTCCCTGCGCCAGCCCGATAAAGCCCTTGTCCTCAGCCACCCGCTCCAGCCCGTCCGGTGCGGCTGATGCCAGGGGAGATAGAGAGGCTACCGCCAGACAGATGAGCAAACCGATTAGCCACCATTTTGATTTCAACGTGTCGCCTCCTGCCGTACTATATCCTCTGCAGCCGTAACAGGTCAGCCCGGGTCGCCAGCACCAGGCTGAGCACCGCCCCCGTAACCAGCCCCTCCCCAATGCCAATCAGGGTATGAACACCCGCCATTGCCGGCAGCACCACCGCCACCGGCGAGGCTCCGGAGACCGCCAGCTCAATAGCGCAGGCGATGGCGGACAGGAGCACCGAGCCCCAGGCACCGAGAAAGGCGCCCACCAGCATCCCCCTCCGCCCGCTCCCGCTACCCATCAGCGCGGTAACCAGGCGGTAGATATAGTAACCGCCAAAGCTGGCGATGATGCCCATGTTGAGGATGTTTGCCCCCAGAGCCAGCAAGCCACCGTCCTGAAAGATAAGGCACTGGGCAATGAGGACACAGCTCATCACCAGCACCCCCGCCCAGGGACCGAGCAGTATCGCCGCCAGGGCAGCCCCGATAACGTGCCCCGAGGTGCCGCCAGCGACCGGGAAGTTGAGCATCTGGGCAGCAAAGATGAAGGCTGCCAGCACCCCCATCAGCGGTACCTGCTTCTCGCCCAGCTTCTTGTTTGCCATCCGCACCGCATTGCCGACACCGCCGGCGGAGACGGCGCAGGTGGTCGCCACCGTAGCCACATTGAGAAAACCATCCGGGATGTGCATGCTACCCCCTTAACATAAACCGTTACCCCGGCTTATCCCGCCCGCCTCAGGATGATGGTATGCGTCACCAGGTCAATCTGGCTGATGCTGCCCTCTATCTCCTTCTCCTCCCCGAAAAGCGTCTTCAGGAGAAGACGGCCCTCGCCAATCTCCACGGAGGCAACCTCCTCCATCAGAAGCTCCTTTTCCCCGTTACTGGCAACATACACCCTGGATAGACACATCTCAGGACCCCCTTTCCCCCAACCGGCTCAATGCCCGGGAGAGAAGCTCATTTGCCCTGTCCAGCTCCTTAGCCGCCGCCAGCATATCCTCGCCGGCTTCAACCTCGCCGAATGCCGCCGCCCTAGCCGCCCACTCCCGGAACTCCTGGCTATGCTCCTTGTTATGCTCAATCCAGTAGCCTAACACTGTCCTCAGCTTTGTCCTCTCATCATTAGCCATGGCACTCCTTATTGCTATTCAGTGCAAATGCAACAAGATGCATCAGCCGGGTAAAAAAATTACTTCTGGCAGCGGGCACAGAAGCCAAAGATAGCCAGATGCCTCAAATCGGCAAGAAAGCCGTACCCCCGGAGCAGGGCATCCTTTAGCGGGGACAGCGCCGATTCATCAAGGTCAATAATGGCGCCGCACTCCCGGCAGACAAGGTGATGGTGGTGCCCCTTGTGCGACGGGTGATACCGGACCCGCCCCCCGCCAAGGGCAGTCTTGGTTACCATACCAAGCCCCTCCAGCAAGTCCAGGG
>CAZFCV010000096.1:0-5246 GCA_964517985.1 uncultured Dehalococcoidales bacterium
CTGATACTGGTCAGATATCTGGGCTTTCTGGGGGTGGCTATCGGGCTGGCTACCGGGATGGTATTTGTTTCCTTCCCTCTGGTTCTACGGACTACCGTGAAGGCTCTGAACATAACCCTCGGCGAGTACTTCCGGAAGGCTATAATGAGGAACCTCATCGTCTATCTTTTTGCCGCCATTTTCTCCGCCATCGTGCTGCTGGCTATCTATCCGGATAACCTCGTCATTGTTTTCCTGGAGATGGGCATCATCTACGGCATTACCCTTCTATTTGGTTTTTTGATTTCCCTGTCGCTGGAGGAGCGCCAGGAGCTGCTGTCTCTGGTGAGGTTTAGGGTCAAAGGGGATAAATCATACGTGACGCCGGTGGAGATGTGAAGGTGGATGATTGTGCTGTCCGTGGCGACCTGCCCCGAGCCGGGCTTGGGGTTAAAAACGGTCGGAACAAGATAGTGCTGCTAAATTTCCCCCCTGGCATGGAGTTCACCTATGCCCGGAGAGGTGCTATCTACCCGAGTACCGCCGTGATGCTGCTGGGCACCCTCCTGAAGGAGAGCGGCTATGACGTGCTTATAATTGACGGTGCCTACGACCAGGATTTCCGGGAGCAGTTAAGAAGTGAGGTGAAGGCGGAGGAGGTTCTATATGTGGGCATGAGCGTTATGACCCCCCAGCTCCCTTTCGCCTTTGAAGCGTCAAAGATAGTCAAGGGATGCCATAAAAACATTCCCGTTGTCTGGGGGGGAGCCCATCCCACACTGTTTCCCGAGCAGACGGTCAGGGATGAAAACGTTGACGTGGTAGCCATAAATGAAGGAACGTCTACTGCGCTCAACCTGGCGGAGTGTTTTAAGGGAAATAGTAGCCTGAGCGCGGTTAACGGCATAGGTTATAAAGACAGGGATAACCAGGTGGTTATCAACCCCCCGGGTGAGCTTGATGATATCGGCAGACTGCCGCATCTTGATTTTTCCCTGCTGAATGTCAGCAATTACCTGGATCTGAGATCTGACTCTGTTTATACCCGGGAGTTTCCCGGCTTTAGCGAAAAGGTAAGACTGATGCCAATCCTGACCGGATTAGGCTGTCCCTATAAGTGTACCTTTTGCATAAATCCAATCCTGAAAAGGAGATACCGGTTTCGCTCCGCAGAATCAATTGTTGCCGAGATTAAGCACCTGCAAAGGAACTATGATGCCAACTCCTTTTTGTTTCTTGATGAGGACTTTTTTATCAATAAAAGGCGGGTTCTGGAGCTTGTTTCTCTTATCGAGAAAGAGGGGCTTCATTTCAACTGGCGGACATGGTGTCGGGTTGACCACTTTAAGGAGGATTATATCAATCCGGAATTAATCAGCCGGTTAGCCGGTATTGGTTACGGTTCTATGGCAATGGGAGCGGAAAGCGCCAACCAGGAGATACTGGATGACTTAAAAAAGGATATCACCCCGGAGCAAATCATGAATTCCCTGAATTTGCTCACCGGGACAAGGATTTTCCCGAGGTATTCCTTTATGGTAGGGCTGGAGGATGAGACCCTGGAACAGATACAAAACACCTACCGGTTTTGTTTAGCCATGAAGGGAATTAATCCGGTGGTTGATATTGCGGGGCCATTCATTTTCCGGCTGTACCCCGGTTCGGCAATCTACAACAGGGTGACAACGAAATATGACCTCAAGATTCCCGCCAGCCTGGAATCCTGGGTAGAGCACCTTAAAAAAGAGACCAGTTTTTCCGAGATGCCGTGGGCGCCCAGGAAACTTCAGAAAAACGGGAGACTGCTTACCTTCTATTCAACCTATGCTCTGGGCAGCTATCCCCAGAAAGTCAGGCACCCGGGTCAGGTCCTTGATTTTTTGTGGTGCCGGCTGGGGCGCTTGAGGTTGAAGCACTTCTTTCTTATGTTGCCCTTTGAATACTGGGCACACCACATTTTACTAAAAATTTACCATGCGGTCAGGAAATCATAGATGGATATGAAGGCAGGGATTAATAACAGGAGAGTCTGTCTTAAAAAAGGGCGGTGTCGCCGGTTTTCAGCCGAGGAGCGCCGGGGGGTGCTGTCTCCGGTGGGCTTTTCCGCCAAGGGAGGGGAACCATGCAAAACCTGAGAGGGAGTGTTGAGATACTTGATTGTACCATCCGTGACGGCGGCTATGTGAATAACTGGGAGTTTGATAAGAAATTAGCCCGAAAGATATACTCCGCCTTATCCAAAGCCGGCGTTGATATTGTTGAGATAGGCTTCCACGGAGTGGAGAAATACTTTGCTGGCGATAAATATGGTATCTGGCGGTTTTCCCGCGAGGAGGATGTGCGGGAGGTCACGGCGGGTATTAGCGGGGCTAAACTGGCTCTGATGGGTGATTTTGGCAAGATAGATGTGGCTGATATTCCCAACACTAAAGACAGCATCATTGACCTGATTAGGGTGAACTCCCATAAGAACAGCTTCAAGCAGGCTATCTATCTCCTGGAAAAGATTAAAGAGAAGGGATATAGGACTTCCTATAACGCCATGGCTATTGATACCTACTCCTTTGGTGATATAAAAGCCCTGGTGGATGTGGTAAGGAAATCAAGCCTGGATTATATCTACGTGGTTGACTCCTACGGCTCCATTTTCCCCGACCAGATAAAGAGTATCGTGAGCCCCTTTCTGGAAATACCCGGGGTTAAGGTTGGCATCCACGCCCACAATAGCCTGCAAATGGCTTTTGCCAACACCCTGGAGGCAATCCACTGCGGGGTTAATGTCATAGACTCTACCATCTACGGCATGGGGAGGGGTGCCGGCAATCTCCCCACGGAGGCGATTATCGCCCACCTGGAGATGTCCAGTGAGAACAAGTACAACGCCGTCCCGATACTGAACTGCATTAATGAGCATTTCATTGATTTGCAGAAGGAAACGGGCTGGGGATATCAGCTGCCCTATCTCCTTTCGGGGATGTTCCAGTGCCACCCCAACTATGCCAAGGCTCTGGTGGAGTCCCGGGAATATACTGTTGAGGATATCCGTAAGGCGATGGAGATTATAAGAAAGATTAACCCGGTTGGCTTTTCCCAGGGTGTCCTTGATGAGATAATCAACAATGGGCTTATCGGTGGTCTCGGGGAGGTGGCGGTTGTTACCCGGCGCAAGGGTTGCCAGAAGCACGAGGTTCCCTATATCAACCGGCACAGGGGGCGGGATTTCCTGGTGATGGCTAATGGCCCCAGCCTCAGGGAGTACAAACCTCAGATTGACCAGTTTATTGAAAAGTATGACCCGGTTATCCTGGGTGCCAATTATCTGGGGGGATTGTTCCAGCCTCATTACCATGCCTTCAATAATAAGAGGCGCTTTTCCACCTATGTGGATACGGTGGCTCCGGAGTCAGGGCTGCTTATCGGGCAGTATATTCCGGAGGAAATGATCCGGGAGCATGTGCCCGGGGATTACGAGTCTCTCTACTACCGGGATATACTTAACGCTGACTTTGATATCGTTGATGGCGTAATTCAGACAAATTGCCGGACTATCTCAATCCTGCTATTGGGAGTGGCTATTGTAATGGGAGCCCGGCGAATCTTCACTGTCGGCATGGATGGTTATATTGATATCGCCCCCGAGGGTGGTCTGCTCTTCTATGATGAGAAGGATGAGAAGACGGACCAGAATATGATTATTGCCCGGCACCGGTGGTGTGAAAGGTTTATAAGACAGATTGATAATTATCTGACCTCAAGGGGGCAGGAGGGCATCCACATACTGACGCCAACAAGCTACAAGGCGGTTTATACCGGAATTGAAAACTACATCTAGGGTTGTTTGCCGGGCGACTGCCGGGAAGCGGTAATCACAACCTCAGGATACCACCCTGATCTGGGCAATACTCTCCACCACATAGGGGGTGATGTTCCTCAGCTGCTCTTCAGGGGTAAGTCCACTGCAAACGCCGATGCTGGCTTTTAAGCCGGCATTGACGCCCATCTGCACGTCGGTGACCGCATCGCCAATCATTACCGCATTTGCCTTATCTATCTCCAGGCGCTCCAGAATGAGGTCAATCATGTCCGGTGCCGGCTTGGAACGGCGGACGGCGTCGGCGCCAATGACGAGGCTGACCTTGTCGCCGATGCCCAGGTAGCTGACCGCCAGCTCCGCCCGTTCCGTCCGGTCGGTGGTGGCGAGGGCAATCTTGCTGCCGTGGCGGGTCAGCTGCTCAATAAGAGACGGCATGCCGTCAATGGGCTTGATGAACCCCGCCAGATTCCGGGACGAGGTAGCGTCCACCTCGCGAAAGACATCAAGGCAGACGTCATTGGTGCCGGCATGCCCTGCCGAGCCGAGGTAATCAACGGCTGCCTGCATGACCACCTCGCGGGGCAGCAGCCCGACCGGCCCCTCCGGCTTTAGCCGCCGCCGGGCGGTGTCCACCCCCATGGCGGAGGTGAGACCGGCTACGTGCTCCGTGCCGAGCCCCAGCCTCCGGCAGATGAGACGGGCGCGCAGCCCTACCATCTGTGACCAGTAGTGATAGAGTTCCATGAGGGTGCCGTCCTTGTCGAAGATGGCAAGACGGATGTCCCCGATTATGCCCTCTCCCGCCTTCAGGCTAATCACTGGGTATCCCCGCCGGGGCGTATATTTCTCCGCACCAGCTCTTCAGCCAGTGTCACCGCCTGCTCCAGCCGGGCGATATTGCCGTCAAAATCGGCACTTTCTATCAGCGGTCGGATTATCTTGCGGGAGAAGGTGCCGATAGCCACGCCGTGAATATCCACCCCGCAGAGCGCGGCAAGCTCCCGTGTTCTGGAGTTGGTGCCTCCGGAAGCCAGGATTTTAACCGGTATGCCGCTCTTGTTGACGATATCGGCGATGGCAATAGCCTGCAGGGTGGTGTTGAAATCGTCGCTGCCGCCGCTCATGGGCACCCCGTCCGCCTGGATGATGAGCCGCTCGCCGGTAATGGCATGGGCGTCATTTATCCTCCGTATCAGGCGCTGGTTGGAAAGGAGGGAGCGGTCGAGGCACATACTGATGAAGTTCTCCGGGATGAGGGCGTTAACAATCCTCCAGTCCTCAAGGACACCGGCATCATCATCGGTGGCGGCGTGCAGCTCCAGCATCTCGGTGCCCCGCGCGATGCACTGGGGGAGTATCTCCTTCAGGTTGATGCGCTTGTCGTGAACGACGATGGCACTGGCGGGGCATACCGCGGCACAGTCTCCACAGCCGATGCAGCGCTCCGTTTTAA
>CAZFCV010000097.1:0-5202 GCA_964517985.1 uncultured Dehalococcoidales bacterium
GGGCCGCGAGTTTCCGTTTCCCAAATTTCGCTCGATGGTAGCCGATGCCGAGGACGTCTGCCGCCGGCTGGGGCTTCCCTACCGGATAAAGCAGCTCTGCACCGCCGACCTCGGCTTTGCCTCCGCCAAGTCCTATGATATTGAGATGTGGGCTCCTGGCTGCGGTGAGTGGCTGGAGGTGAGCTCCTGCTCCAACTGCGGCGACTTTCAGGCGCGGCGGGCGAACATCCGCCACCGCCCCTCCCCGGAGGGCAAGCCCCGGTTCGTCCACACCCTTAACGGCTCCGGGCTGGCTCTGCCCCGGGTGCTCATCGCCATACTGGAGAACTACCAGCAGGCAGACGGCAGCGTTGTTGTCCCCGAGGTGCTGCGGGGGTATGTGGGGGCGGAGGTAATCCGGTAGGGGTCTTTTGACGTAGCAAGCTTCCTTCTCTATACTTGCCTTACCCGGAGGGGTGTCCGAGTGGTCTATGGTGACGGTCTTGAAAACCGTTGTCCCGCAAGGGACCGTGGGTTCGAATCCCACCCCCTCCGCCGCTTCGCCGTAGCCCTCGCCCGCTAAGCGCCCGGAAAAGTCTATGAATCTTCCCCACCCAACCTTGTCTTCAGAATCCCCCCGTAGCTCACCAGGCTAGCCATGCCGGTGGCTGCCCTCTCCGGGAGGGGGTAGGTGGGGACACGGCTCTGCTCCAGGGCTTGGAGCTGCCCCGATGCCAGCCCGCCGGGGGAGTCAAGGCAGGCTAGGACCGGCTTTCCCCGGTAGCCGGCTATGTCGGCGGTGGCGCGCATCAGCTCCATGTTGGAGGGGTAGAAAACGGCGGCTACAATCAGGGCGTCAACGCCGTCATCCTCCAGTATTGCCTTCAGGATGTCCCGGCTGGAGTCAAACTCATCCGATTTCCAGGCGATATCAACCGGGTTGTCAACGGCGTTCAACGGGGGTATCAGCTCCCTCAGCCGCTTCCTGGTGGCGGGGGAGAGCTCCGCCAGCCTCAAGCCGAGCTCATGGCACCGGTCGGCGATTACGATTGCCGGCCCTGCCTGGACGGAGGCAATGGCGACCCGGTTCCCCGCCGCCGGCGGCTGGAGGTTCAGGGCTCGGGCGGCGTCAACCAGTTCCGTTATGCTGTCGGCGGCAATCATGCCCGACTGGGTAAAGGCGGCGCGGTAGAGCTCATGCCGGCCGGCAAGGGCGCCGGTGTGGGAGAAGGTAGCCCGGCTGCTTCCCTCCCCCCGGCCCCCCTTATAGACCAGAATCGGCTTTCGCTTCACCCCTTCCCTGGCGATCTGGAGCAGTCGTTGGGGCTGCTCCAGCCCCTCAACATACAGGATTATCACCCTGGTCTCTTCGTCCCGGAGGAGATAGGCGACCACCTCGTCAAAGTCAAGGCTGCATCTATTGCCCAGTCCGACAACCTTGCTGACGCCTATATCGTGGTTAATCAGGGCATGGGTGATGTAGATGCATAGCCCGCCGCTCTGGGCGACGACAGCGACACTGCCCGCCCGGCTCATGCCGAGCGTTGACTGGAATGAGGCAACGAGGTTAGCCCGGGGATTGACAATGCCCATGGTATTTGGTCCGATAATCGTCATTCCGCTCCGGCGGGCTATATCCCGCAGCCTGTCCTGCAACCCCCGCCCGCTATCGGTGCTCACCTCCTTGAAGCCGCCGCTGATGACAATTGCCCCCTTTACCCCCCGGGCGGCGCACTCCTCAATAGCGGGTATGGTGAGCGGGGCGGGGATAACAATCATCGCCAGGTCAACCGTGCCCGGCACGGCGCCGATTGCGGGGTATGCCGTTAGCCCCAGAACCTGAGACAGCCTCGGGTTCACCGGATAGACCTTGCCCTTGAAACCGCCTTCCAGCAGGCTGGACACGCAGACGTAGCCCACCTTTTCCGGGCTGGCGGAGGCGCCGATTACGGCAACACTTCCGGGATAGAAAATATGGTTCAGGCGCTCCATCAAATCCATATCTGGTTGCTTCCCTCTTTCTAGTGGGGTACCACGGATACCTCGTTTAACCGGGCAAAGCCCAGCGGGCTCAGCTTGTAATCCTTGATGTAGGGCTTGGTCAGGATGTAGCTCTGCCCGAACACCAGTGGCAGGCAGGCGGCATCGTCAACCAGCATTTGCTCCGCCTGCTGGTATAGTGCCCGGCTCCGGGCATAATCCGGCTCCACCCCCGCCTGCTCCAGCAGGGTGTCTATCGCCGGGTTGCTGTAGCCGCCGTGGTTATTATCGGCGCCGGTATGGAAGAGGACATCCAGAAAGTCCTGCGGGTGCGGGTAGTCCGCCACCCAGCCGATGAAGAACATCTCGTCCCGCTCCTTTTTGAGGTGGTAGAGGAACCTCTCCGGCTCCAGCTGCCTGACCTTCACCTCAACCCCCAGGTTCTGCCGCCACTCGTGGATGACGGACTCCAGCGCCGGTGATATCACGCCTCCCCGGCCGGCGGTGGTAATGGTAATCGGCGGCAGCCGGGATGCGTCCCCGTAGCTGGAACCGGCAATCAGCTCCCTGGCTCGGGCGGTGTTGAATTCCAGCCCGGAGAGGTCCTCGTTGTAGCCGGGCATGCCCGGGGGCAGGATGCCGTCGGCTCGCTGCGCCATCCCCCGGAGTACCAGAGATACCAGCTTGTCCTTATCGACTGCCAGGGAGAAGGCGCGGCGGATATTAACGTCGTCAAAGGGCGGCTCGGTAGCGTTGAAGCCGATGTAGGAGAAGCTCAGCTCGGGGACGACACTCAGCTCCTGATAGAAGGTGCCTGCCCTGTCCTGAACCTTGTCAATATAGGTGGAGTGGACGCCGGTGACATCAATCTCGCCGGTCTCGTACATATTGATGGGCAGACCGCCCCACAGGTGAAAGACAACCGCGCTGAGCCGGGCTATCTCCCCGTAGTAGCCCTCGTTCCTCTCCAGAACGAGCCGCTCGTTCTCCTGCCACTGCTTGAGCTTGAAGGGCCCCGTGCCGTTGGGCTTGTGCCACCAGTTCCCTCCCGATTCCACATTGGACCTGTCCACGACAAAGGCGGTGGGGTAGGTCAGCTTGGCGAGGAAGTAGGACTTGGGGGCATCAATGGTCACCTGGAGGGTAAGGTCATCAACCACCCTCACCCCGCTTATCTCCCGGCTCCGTCCCGCCAGGACCTCTGCCGCCCCGGCGATGTCCCCCAGGTAGGTAGCCGCCGTCGTGGAGCCGGTCTGCGGGTCGCACGCCCGCTCCCAGGAGTACTTGAAGTCCCCCGCCGTGACCGGCTTGCCGTCATGAAAGCGGACATCCTCCCGCAGGTGGAAGGTATACGTCCTGCCGTCATCACTGCCCTGCCAGCTCCGGGCAATATCCGGCGCCGGCTCCAGGTTATCGTCAAGGCAGACCAGCCCGCCAAAGAGCTGCATTACATACTCGTGGGAGGTCATCTCCCCGGAGAGAGCCGGGTCAAGCGTCAGCGGGTCAATGCTGTACAGGTTGAGAACGCCCTCTCCGGCAGGCGGGGGTGGCGTGCCATCAGGGGTTGGGGGGCAGGCGGCGCTGGGCAGGTAGAAGACCAGCAGGCTCCCTATCAGCACTATTGAAGCGATGGTATACAGGATTCTTTTCATATTAAAATAGACCCTGCCTTTTCAGGCTCGTGTATTTCCGGTCGCCGGTAATGATGTGGTCCAGGACGTCTATACCGACAATCTCCCCTGCTTCCGCCAGCCGCTTGGTCAGCATAATGTCATCCTCGGAGGCTTCGGGGTCGCCGGAGGGGTGGTTGTGGACGAATACCACCGCCGCCGCACTGGCGGATATCGCCTCCTTGAATACCTCCCTGGGGTGGACAATGTTGCTATCCAGGCTGCCCACCGAAATCTCGGCTATCTTGATAAGGTGGTTCCGGGTGTCCAGTAACAGCGCCAGGAAGTACTCCTTCTTCTTGCCTTTGAGCCGGCTCGTCACCAGGCTGACGGCGTCATCCGGGGTCTTTACCGGCGGCTGGCGGCTTGCCTCGGGATAGCCCTCAAGCCGGCTGCCCAGCTCAAAGGCGGCTTTAATCTGTGCTGCCTTGGCGAGACCTATCCCCTTTACCTGGGAAAGCTCTTCCACCGAGGCGGCGGCGATGCCCTTCAGGTTACTGAAGTGGCTAAGGAGCCTCTGGGCGGTCACCATCACCGACTCGCCGGAGATGCCCCGACCAAGAATCAGGGCAAGGATCTCCTGTGCCGACAGGGCTTCCACCCCGACCTTTTGCAGCCTCTCCCGTGGCCGCTCGGAGGCGGGCAGGTCATGAATGGTAAATGTTTTCCGGGCTGGTTTCATCTCCATATTCCACCCCCCTCAGTTCCAGTAGGCTTCAATGTTTTCCACCACATCACACTAACTTCCGCAATGTATTCAGCCGTCAGTAGACGGCAGCAAGCTCCCTATCGGGTACCCCGGGTACTCCGGCGGACCGGTACTGCTGAGTAACGTATTCCCGCCACCGGGCGTCAAGGCCATCCATATCAAAGCCGAACACCCTATCCAGGGCGCCGTCATAGGTGCTACCCTCCCGGAAGGTGTTCAGCAGCTCCAGCATCCTGGCTTGCCCGTACTGCTGAATGAGGAACTCCACTATGCTGTAGCTCTCGGCGTAGGAGAGGACTGCCGCCTCGCTATAGGCGGAGAAGGGGCTTGACAGGCTGCGTACCGAGATAAGCCTATCTTCGGTCACCGCCGTGTAGAGGCGGCTGGTAAATTGGGGCCCCAGCAGCCCCTCGTTATACATGGCTAGACCCTCATTCAGCCAGGTGGGCAGCTCGCCATAGGGGTTGAGCGTCACCTGGCGGATGACCATGTGGGTTAGCTCGTGGGTAATTGCCCCCTTTCCCCAGGCGAGGTTAGCCGGGGCAATGCCGAGGGCGATGGTGCCGTAGCGGGTGAAGGCTACCCCTCCCGTCCACTCCTGGGGGTAAATCAGCGCCCCCACCAGGTCCTCGGTCCCGGAGTAGATATAGAGCCGGACCGGTCTCTCCAGACGGGCGCCGGTATCCGCCGCCAGCCTTTCCAGCGCCTGCCCGGCGGCTGCCATCAGCTCCTGGGCGAAGGAGTCATCCCCCTCGTACCAGTAGATGGTTACCATTCCCTCGGTCAGGCTGTGCCACCGGTAGCGGTGGTCGGCAAACTGGATTTCAGCCCGCGGGGTCTCGGCGGTATTGCCGCTGGCGTCCC
>CAZFCV010000098.1:0-5154 GCA_964517985.1 uncultured Dehalococcoidales bacterium
AAACCATCGTCCTTAACCGCCACAGGTTCATCCCCTGCCAGCACTGTGATACCTGTCTCAAGACGGGTATCTGCCGGGTGAAGGACGATATGCAGATGGTCTACGGGGAGATGGAGAAGGCGGATGTCATCGTTATCGCCGCCCCCATCCACTTCATGGGGCTGAGTGCCCAGGCTAAGATGATGATTGACCGCTGCCAGTGCCTCTGGGCACGGAAATTTATCCTCCGGATACCGCCTTTGGGCAGTGAGCCGGGGAAGAAGAAGGGTTTTTTTATCTCCGTTGGTGGCACCCGGTTTGCCAACCTCTTTGAGCCGGCAAGGGTGACGGTGAAGGCGCTATTTGCCTCGCTGGATATCGCCTACGCCGGTGAGCTGGTCTTCTCCGGGATAGATGAGAAGGGGGCGATAAAGGGGCACCCCGAAGCCCTCAAGCAGGCATTTGAAGCCGGTCAGAGGCTGGTTGAGGACTGACTTAGCCCCGCGCCGCCCCGATAAGCTCGTTTATATCCTCTACGCCCTCTTTTATCAGGAACTGCTCTATCCCCTCCAGGACATCAAGCGGCGCCCGCGGGTTGGCGAAGCTGGCGGTGCCCACCTGGACGGCACTGGCACCCGCCATGATGAACTCCACGGCATCACTAGCCGTGGCGATGCCGCCGCCGCCAACCACCGGCACATCTACCACCCCGGCGACCTCATATACCATGTGCAGGGCAACCGGCTTTATCGCCGCTCCGGATAAGCCGCCGCTAACGTTGCCCAGCAGGGGTTGTTGCTGGTTGATGTCAATCGCCATCCCCTTCAGGGTGTTTATCAGGGATACCGCATCGGCGCCGGCTTCCGCCACGGCGGTGGCTACGGCAGCAATATCACCGGTGTTGGGGGTCAGCTTGACGAGAAGGGGCAGGGAGGTGGCGGCTCTCACCGCGGCGGTTACCTCGGCGGCGGGCTTGGGGCTGGCGCCGAACTCGGCGCCGCCGGCTTTGACGTTGGGGCAGCTGATATTTACCTCAATGGCGGCTATCCCCTCCACCCCGTCCAGCCTCTCCGCTATCCGGGCGTATTCGCTGACCGTCTCGCCGGCGATGTTGACGATAACCGGTACCTGCCAGCCAGCCCAGATTGGCGCCTTTTCCCGGATAAGGGCGCTGGCACCGATGTTCTGCAGCCCGATTGAGTTGAGCAGCCCGGAGGCGGTCTCCACCAGCCTTGGCTGCGGGTTGCCCTCTTTCGGCTCGAGGGTGGTCCCCTTGCTGACGATGGCACCCAGCCTCTGGATGTCAAACAGGTGGTGGTACTCCGTGCCGTAGCCGAAGGTGCCCGATGCCGTCATCACCGGGTTAGCCAGTAGTAACCCGTGCCGGCTTTTCGGCGCTAGCTGTACTGCGAGATTCATAATACTCCTCGGGGGAGGTCAATGGACGTGCCGGCGATATTGAAGAAGAAGCCCTCCCCGAACTCCTGTGCCATCAGGCTGGCGGCAGCCGGTCCCGTGCAGTGGCACAGGCCCAGCCTCTTGATATCAAGCTCCTTGAGGGCGGCGATTGTCCGCCACACCCGTTCCTCGGAGGCACCGATGAGGTGGGCGCCGCCGACCACGGTGTGTATCCTTTTCTGTCCGGTGAGCCTCCGGGCGTGGTAGAGGGTATTTATGATGCCGCGGTGGGCGCAGCCCAGGATAACAACAAGCCCCGCCCCGGTGCTTATAACGAGCGCCTGGTCGTCAAGAAGCCGGTCCGGCTGCCCGCCGCTTTCTTCTTTCACAAAGAGGGCGCTATCTATCGTCTCGTAATCGGTTACCATCGGAATCTCGCCGGTGGTCGTCATGCTGTCGCCTATCTTTACCGGCTCTGCCGTCAGGTTAAAGGCAGCCCCCAGGCTCTCCAGCTCATGGCGCTGGAATGGTATCCCGATATAGCGGTCGGCTTCCCCCTCGCGGCGCCGGTACTTCGCCGCCCATATGTCGGGGTGGGCGATTACCTCTATCTCCTTCCCCATCCGGGGCAGCACCCCCCGCAGCCCGCCGGTATGGTCAGAGTGACCGTGGCTGAGGACGATTTTGTCTATCCGGCTCAGGTCAATGCCCAGGGTATCGGCGTTATGGCGGGCGGAGATACTCCTCCCGGTATCAAGCAAAACGCTGGCGCTCCCGGCTTCAACCAGGATGCTCAGCCCCCACTCGGCGAGGAACTCCCCGGCGGCGGCGCTGTTCTCACTCAGGGTGGTAATTCGCCCCTTCATCTCATTGCTTCCGGGATGATTATAAATCATCCCGGCGGGCGGGGCAATCTCCTAGCTTACCGCCCTGACCTTGCTCTCTATGGTTGCCGCCTTGTCGCGGCGGTCGTCAATGGTGAGCGTGGTCAGCACCCGCTTTGCCCCCAGGGTAAAGGGCACCTCGTGCATCCTCTGTGCCAGCTCGAGGACTCGCTCCAGAGGCCCCTGAATGATGGTCCCCATGGCCGTAATCTGGTAGCTTACCCCCTGGGCTTCTTTGAGAACATCCAGGCACCGGGCAACATGGGCGCTCAGGCTGGTGCTTCCCGTGCCCAGGGGCGCAATCTCTATCCGGGTAATAACCGCCTCTTTCATTTCCCTGCCTCCTTTCCCCCAGGTTTAGCCGGGTTTCCTCCAGCGAGGGCAGCCCGGCTTTTGGAGCTCCCTCACCCCCTTGACACCCCGGTAAGTGACCCCTGGTCAGGGCTATCCTGCTGGCTATGGTAGTGGCAGATGTCGCCCAGGCAGCACTTCGGGCAGAGGGGCTGCCGCCGGCAGGCTTCCTTGCCCAGGCGCACCAGCAGGGCGTGGTATTCATTGAACAGCCCGGTATCGCCGGGCAGGTTGTCCATGAACAGTGTTTGCAGGCTATGGTAGCTGCCATCGGCGGGGGCGGTACCGGTGCGGCTGACAATGCGCCGGGTGTAGGCATCAATGACAAAGACGGGCTTGCCGGCGGCGTAGAGTATTATGGAGTCCGCCGTTTCTGGCCCTATACCGTGGACGGAGAGGAGCTGCCGGCGGAGGTCACCGGTATCGCTGTCAAATAGCCGGTTGAGGTCGTCATCATAGCGCTCGCCTAGCCAGCGGGCAAAGGCTTTCAGCTTGTGCGCCTTGGCGTTATAGTATCCGGAGGGGTAGACAAGGCTAGCCACTTTGTCCAGGGGCAGCCGGCGCAGCGCCGGCGCCGATAGTGCCTGTGCCGACCTTAGATTGGCTATTGCCTTTTCCACGTTGCGCCAGGCGGCGGACTGGGTCAGGATGGCGCCCACGATTACCTCGAACGGCTCCTCGGCGGGCCACCAGTGCTGCGGCTCATAGCGGGCGATAAGCCGGTGGTATATCTCCCGCAGCCGCTGACCTACTCCCCGGCTATCCATGGCGGTACCCTGGCATCGGCGGCTGAATCATATCCCGGGATGTAGGGTTTAATATCAATTACCGGTGTCCCGTCAATGGCATCAAGCCCTTCCACCATCAGTTCGTTGTCCCAGCGCTGCAGAAGCCTCACCGTAGCCACGCCGATGGGGTTGGTCCGGTGCGGGGAGCGGGTGGCGAATACCCCCGTAAGGGGCAGCTTGCGGTTGCCCCTGGGGTGGACCCTGGTCGGGGGCTCCTCTTCGGGGAGACGGTGTATCCAGTAGAGGACTATGATGTGGGAAAACCCCTCCAGTCCGTCCAGAGCCTCGCCGAAGTTGCTGTCAACCATGATATGGGAGACGACCTTCTCCCAGTCAAACTTCTTTACCGGCTGTTTGAACTCGTTTCTCACCATGCCGATGGGCTTCAGGTTCATGGCAGATAGCTCCTTGTCCATCTTGACCTCCGCAGTTATTATAATACCACATGCCGTTGCCTGTCTCTCTTTGTGGGGGGTTCGGCTTGACTTGCCGCCGGGGGAAATAGTTTAATTAACCATGAGGGGATAAAAATGCCAATCTATGAGTATGTCTGCCCCGGTTGCCAGCTTAAGTTTGATTTGCTGCGCTCGCTGAGCCAGGCTGACGAGGGGGCTGCCTGCCCCCGCTGTCAGGCTACGGCGCAGCGCGTTCTCTCCTCATTTGCCTGCTTCTCCCGGAGCGAGAGCGGGGTGAGCTCCCCCCTTGGCGGTAGCTCCTGCACCAGCTGCGGTGCTGCCAGCTGCGATAGCTGTGGCTTGTGATTGAGGGTGGTTAGTGTCAGCCGCTATCCCGCCCCGGACCGGTATCGCCAACCTTCCCCTCCACTATGGCCGGGCGCCGCGCTGGCTATTTGACCGTATGGTCAAGCTGGCGCGGGAGATTACCATTGCCATCGTCGGCGACTCCGGCGCCGGGGAGCTCCTGCGCCAAACCATAAACAGGGCTAAACTGGGCATCAGGGAGAAGAATGAGGCGGTGGCAAGGCTTCAGAGGTTGGGGGGTGATTAAAACTGGGCTTACGTTTAAGGTTTGACAACGGGTACCTGTCAGCACTATACTGCCAACTTAAGAGTGACAAGGGATTTTGAGTTGTATAATTCAACTAGTAAAGTCGTGCCTTTCGCCTCTGGGCATTTACGATCTCAGTTAGTCTCGATACTTCTTGTAATAATTGTGCTGATTGATATCGCGGCTGTTGTGTCTGACTATATGGAAATCCAACTTATTAATAGAGCTATAGACGGTGAGATAATTACAATGGCTGAGGCAGAGGCTAACGATAACAGGCAAGGAGTCGTTGGAACTATATATATTGTCTTTTTCATTATTACGGTAGTCTTGTTTTGTATGTGGATACATCGTGCGCATCGGAACCTTCCCGCAATTGGCGCTGGTGGTTTGAAGCACTCACCAGGCTGGGCTGTCGGTGGATTTTTCGTGCCTATTCTTAATCTTTTTAGACCATATCAAGTCATTAAGGAAATCTGGAAGGCCAGTGACACTACGGTTGACATAAATGATAATATTGCTTGGGAAAATGCACCTACGTCGCCAATAATTATTACGTGGTGGATTTTATGGATAATATCAGGTTTTATAGGCTACATTACACTGAGACTTTACATGCAGGCAGATACGCTAGAGGCATTACTTGCGTCTGGGTTGGTAACCTTAGCCTTAGATTCTATTGATATACCGGCAGCTATTTTGGCTGTCATTATTATTCAGAGTATTGACCGTAGGCAGGAACAAAA
>CAZFCV010000099.1:0-5119 GCA_964517985.1 uncultured Dehalococcoidales bacterium
ATCCAGAATGACGAGCTCGGTCGGGCTTTGCCTTAGCTTTGCCAGTACCTGTTCGGCACCATCGGCTTCTTCACACTGGTAGCCTTCCCGGGAAAGCTTCCGGCAGAGGAGTCTCCTGATTGCCGGCTCATCATCAACAATGAGTATTCTTTCCTGCTGGTTAACCATATCAGTCCCCACTTTCTGACAGATTGTCCGCTTTGCTAACTGGAATGCCTTTTCCGTGGGTAATATCCGGTTCCAGTGCCCCCCCCTTCGGGCCAATGGGTAATTCCACGACAAAGGTAGCTCCTTTGCCCAGTTTACTTTTGGTATATATCCTGCCGCTATGTGCCGTTATGATACCGTGACAGATACTTAAGCCCAGACCAGTCCCTTTACCCACCTCCTTGGTGGTGAAGAAGGGGTCAAACACGTGCCCCAGGTTCTCTTCAGAGATGCCTGGCCCGTCGTCGGCAAAGGAAACCCGGATAGAGCTATTGACCGTCTCGGTAGTAATGTTTAGCCTGCCACTGCCGTGTGCCTCCAGCATGGCATTCTCGGCGTTGATAATAATGTTCAGGAAGACCTGCTGCATCTGGAAGTAGTCAACCATGATTTTGGGAAGATTGGGGGCAAACCGATTTTTGACCTGAATATTGTTCACTCTTTGCTCGTAGGCGCGCAGGTTGAGGACGTCCTCTATAATGCTATTTATCTGGCTTGGGTGTTTCACCGGGGCATGTTTGCGGGCGAAGGTGAGCAGGTTCTTGACGATGCTGGCGGCGCGCTGAGCCTCGCTACAGACTACACCCAGGTCTTCCCTGATATTGTCCGGGACATCCTCATCCATGAGCAATTGGGAGAAGCCGATAACGCTGGTCAGCGGGTTGTTGAGCTCGTGGGCGATACCGGATGACAGCTCACCGATGGAAGCCAGCCGGTCCGTAATGATGAGTTTCTCATCCGCCTCCTTTTGCCTGGTGATATCCCGGGCAACATGGACGGAATTCACCACCTCACCATTCTCATTGATCATGGGCGAAATAGACTCATCCAGGTGAATCCCCAGGCGGGGTTCAAAGTATTCACCACTGGCTGGCTTTTTGGTGGCAAACGTCTGTTTTAAGGGGCAGTTTGCTGGCGGCCCTTTTGTCCCGTGAACCAGCTCGTAGCAGGTCTTGCCGATGAGCTCCTTTGGCTTCATGTTAAAGGCGTCAGCAAAGGCTTTGTTCACCCGGACAATGCGGTAGTCCTTGTCGTGGATGGAGACCATATCGGTGATGGAGTCAAAGGTGGCTCGCCATTCCTCGGCGGCGTGCTTGATTCCCTCCTCTGCCTGCGTCTGCTCGGTGATGTCCTCGTAGAGCATGAACTGCTCGCCACCCCCCAGCGCTACCGGCCGGAAGTGTATTATTTTCTGTGAGCCGTCTTTGCAGGTCATGGTAAATATGCGTGCTCTTACCTCGCCGTGATTTGACCCCTTCAGGTCGCCGAGCCAGACTGCCCGAACCTGCTCCCGGTATTCCGGGTCGGGGTAGACCAGTTCCAGCCATTCCTGCCGGGTAGAGAAGTCTTCCAGGGAGTAGCCAAACATCTGGACGAACTTGGGGTTGACGTAGCGGTAACGGTGGTCCTTTCTTATCAGTGACACGCCGAGCGGTGATTCCTCCACCAGCACCTGGAACTGCTCCTTTGCCTGGCGCAGGCGCTCCTCAACCTGCTTGCGCTCGGTTACGTCTCTTAGAATGCTGAGAACTCCCACTACCTTATCGCCCTTTTTAATCGCCCTTGTATTTATTTCCGTGATGGCTGGGTCCTGGTTCTCCCTGAGCAGCTCGACCTCAAAAGGTGGGACATCGCCACCAGCCACAATCTTCAGAAAGTTCTTTATCGCGATGGCCAGGCTTTTCCTGGTCATTATGTTGGCTAGCGAGCTGAGGTTTTTCCCGACCAGTTCTTCCCTTTCGTACTGCCCGAGCTCCTTTAACTTCTGGTTAATATCCAGTATTTTGCCCTTCTTATCTGTCAACAGCATAATGTCGTTGGCGGACTCAAAGATGGTGCGGTATCTTTCCTCTGATTGCCGGAGCTCCTCCTCTGCCTGTTTGCTCTTGGTGATGTCCCGGCAGGTCACCAGCACTGTGCTGGGCTTTCCCTCTCTATCCGTTAGAGCCACGTTGGCGGTGCAGTGGCAATATATCGTTTCCCCATCTTTATCTATCCTGTGGTTATAAAGCTCATGAACCTTCCCATCCTGAAACGTCTCCAGCGTGTTGCAGGGTTCACAGGGGCGTTTTCTGCGCAGGAATATCTGGTAGCACTTCTTGCCGATAATGTCGCTGCCAAACTCTTGCTCGGCGGCTTTATTTACCCACATGATGTTAAAGTCTCTATCCACCATGCTCATGTGGTCACCGGTAGACCGCGACATGGCATCAAGTTTTTCTTCCTTCTCCCGCAGCGCCTCCTGGAACTGCCGGCACTTTCTGTCCAGCCTAGCCACATGCTGGCGCAGGACCTGTAGCTCTTCAATAAGTGGCTCGTTGCTTGTCCTTGCCCTTATCACTTCTTCCTCCCCGGGGGATGTACTCCACCTCAATCCTTCTTGCTTCCGCCTGGAGCTTGTTCAGGTCCTCCTCGGTAAAAATCTTCCACCCTCTCCGGTCTTTGCATAGCCTTTTCAGGATACCCACTTTCAGCCACCGGAAGAGGGTAGCCCGGCTGATGCCGGCTATGGTACATGCCTCGGAGGTTCGGTAGTATGTCTGCCCGTTGATTTCTACTGGCATGACCTGCTCCCATCTTGATACGCCGTGATACGGCTTGAGACTATTCTACCGCCGGCACGTGGCTCCGCCTATCCCTCACTTGGGCTATTTTATCTAGTACTTTGGTCAGTTTGGCGCTGGTGGTGGCTTTTACGGGGGTACCCCTGGTGGAGGCTTCTCTGTATCGGGGGGTGTTGACAATCCTGAGGGTGAGGAGTAGTCTGGGGGGGATATGGGAGGCACGGGGATGGCAAAATCACGGCGTCAGCCTGAGCTTGCCCCGGGGAAAACCGGGGCTGAGCGCCGGCGGATGGAAGGGGCGCTGCGGGAGTCGGAGGCGAGGTACCGCGCCCTGTTCGAGCAGAAGCTGGATGGCGTGGTTGTTTTTGGGGAGAACATGAAGATGCTGCTGGCGAACCGGGCGTCTGCGGAGATGCTTGGTTTTGATTCGGTTGAGGAGTTGCTGGAGGTAAATCTCTTTGACTACGTCATGCCGGAGGAGAAGGAACGGGTTTTCCGGATTATTGCCGAGGACATGTTTGGCAGTGACCTGCGCCAGGTCAATGAGTTTCGCTGTGTGAAGAAGTCCGGGGAGGAAATCTGGATAAGTGCCATCGGGTCGCTGATTGAATACCAGGGCAAGCCCGCCGGTCTGGGTTCTTTCCGGGATGTCACCGAGCGCCGGCGGGCGGAGGAGGCGCTGCGGGAGTCGGAGAAGAAGTACCGGACCCTGTTTGAAAAGGCGAACGATGCCATCTTCCTTGTCGATGCCGAGACGGGCTATGTCGCGGATGCCAACCGGGAAGCGGAGCAATTGCTGGGACGCCCCCGGGAAGAGATTTTGGAGCTCCATCAATCGGAGCTTCATCACCCCGAGCAGGCTGAGTATCATAAGGAGAAGTTCCGGGAGCACGCTGCGGCGGGACATGCCTCCGATTTTGAGGCTGAGGTCATGCGCAAGGACGGGACTCTTGTCCCGGTATCTATCAGTGTCAGCGTTGTGCCGCTTCAGGGCAGGAGCCTGATGCAGGGGATATTCCGCGACGTAACCGAGCGCAAGCAGGCGGAGGCGCAGCTGATAGCCTATCAAATGGAACTCCGCTCTCTGGCTTCCCAGCTATCGCTGGCGGAAGAGCGGGAGCGGCGGCGCCTTGCCATGGAATTGCATGACCAGTTGAGCCAGGACCTGGCGGTCTGCAACATGAAACTGGGGGTATTGGAGCAGTCGGCACCTGCCTTTACTGAGCCCCTGGGCGAAATCCGCACTATTATCAAACACCTGATTGAGAAGACACGGTCACTTAGCTTTGAGCTCAGCTCCCCCCTTCTCTATGAGCTTGGTCTGGAGGCAGCGCTCCAGCAGCTTGCCGAGCAAATCACGGGGAGAGGCAATATTCGGTGCCAGTTCGTCTCCGATGGGCACCCCAAGCCACTTGATGGCGATATCCGTATCCTTCTCTTCCAGACGGTGCGCGAGCTGCTGGTCAATGTTACCAAGCATGCCCGGGCTCGTCAGGCGAGCGTGTCCATCCGACAGTATGATGACAGCATACGAATCACCGTGGAAGACGATGGGGTTGGCTTTGATACCTCAAAGATAGGCACTGACATGAAGCAGGCTAAGGGGTTTGGTCTCTTTGGTATCCGCGAGCGGCTGCGTTACATCGGGGGGCAAATTGAGGTTGAGTCGGAACGCGGGCATGGTACCCGGGTTGCCCTTGACGTTCCGCTGAGGCAGGGCTGGTATTGGCGGGGAGAGTGGAATGAGCATACGGGTTATCCTGGTTGATGATCACCAGATTGTGCGCCAGGGCTTGCGCGGTCTCCTTGAGAGGGAGCCGGATATAGAGGTGGTTGCCGAGGCGGAGAACGGGCGGGCGGCGGTGAAGCTGGCTCAGGAAATGCTGCCCGACGTGGTCATCATGGACGTTGCCATGCCGGATTTAAACGGCGTTGAGGCTACCCGTCAGATAATTGCCGAAGCGCCCGGCGTCAGGGTTCTGGCTCTTTCCATGTATTCCGACCGGCATTTTATAATCGGAATGCTGGGGGCTGGTGCCGCCGGCTACCTGCCCAAGGACTGCGCCGTTGAGGAGCTTGCCCAGGCGCTCCACACCGTGATGGTGAACCATACCTACCTGAGCCCGGTGATAATTGATACCGTGGTGAGGGACTACATTCAGCTTGCCGAGAAGACCGAGCTCTCGGTATTCTCCATTCTAACCAACAGGGAGCGTGAGGTGTTTCAGCTTCTGGTTGAGGGCATGACCTCAAAGGGGGTTGCCCATCAGCTTGGTCTGAGCGTAAAGACCGTCCAGACATACCGCCAGCATATTATGGAAAAGCTGGATATTCACAATGTAGCCGAG
>CAZFCV010000100.1:0-5117 GCA_964517985.1 uncultured Dehalococcoidales bacterium
TCGGCAATGATTCTGCAAAAGCTGAGGACAGATGCCGAGGCATACCTCGGTGAGCCGGTCAACGAGGCAGTAGTCACCGTGCCCGCCTACTTTAACGATAGCCAGCGGCAGGCAACCAAGGACGCCGGGAAGGTTGCCGGGCTGGAGGTGCTGCGCATAATCAATGAGCCAACGGCGGCTGCGCTCGCCTACGGGCTAGACAAGAAGAAGGACGAGACCATCGCCGTTTATGACCTTGGCGGCGGCACCTTTGATATATCCATACTGGAGCTGGGGGAAGGTACCTTCCAGGTAAAGTCAACCAACGGTGATACCCACCTTGGCGGTGATGACTTTGACCAGAAGATTATTGACTGGCTATGTGATGAGTTCAAGCGAGACCAGGGGATAGACCTCAGGCAGGACAAGATGGCTCTGCAAAGGCTGAAGGAGGCTGCCGAGAAGGCTAAGTGTGAGCTGTCCACGGTAGCCCAGACCGAGGTGAACCTTCCCTTCATTACCGCCGACGCCAGCGGGCCCAAGCACCTCAACATCACCTTCACCCGGTCCAGGCTGGAGCAGCTGGTAATGGACCTGGTGGAGAAGACCCTGGGGCCCTGCCAGCAGGCGCTAACCGATGCCGGGAAGGCGGCATCTCAGATTGACGAGGTAATCCTGGTGGGCGGACAGACCAGAATGCCACTGGTTCAGGAGAAGGTGAAGCAGTTCTTCGGCAAGGAGCCCCATAAGGGGGTCAACCCGGACGAGGTGGTTGCTATCGGAGCCGCCATTCAAGCCGGGGTGCTGAAAGGGGAGGTCAAGGAAGTCCTGCTGCTGGATGTTACCCCCCTCACCCTCGGTATTGAGACCCTCGGCGGGGTGGCGACACCGCTTATCCCGCGCAATACCACCATCCCCACCGCCAAGAGCCAGATTTTCTCCACCGCCACCGACAATCAGCCCAGCGTTGAGATTCACGTCCTCCAGGGGGAGAGACCGATGGCGGCGGACAACCGCGCCCTGGGGCGCTTCATGCTTGACGGCATTCTGCCGGCGCCGCGGGGCATGCCCCAGATTGAGGTCACCTTTGATATTGATGCCAACGGCATCCTCAGCGTCAAGGCTTACGATAAGGGCACCGGGCGGGAGCAGAAAATCACCATCACCGCCTCCAGCGGGCTAGCCAAGGAAGAGGTGGAGCGGATGCAGCAGGAGGCGGAGATACACGCTGCCGAGGACGCCAAGCAGCGCGAGGAGGTAGAAGCGCGCAATGCGGCGGACACCCTGGCGTATACCGCGGAAAAGACCCTGCGCGACCATAAGGACAAGATACCCGCCGACCTGAATACGGAAGTGGAGGGTAAAATCCAGGCTCTACGCACAGCCCTTCAGGGGACGGACATCAACAGCCTCCGCCAGGCGACACAGGAACTCAACGAAGCCATGCAGAAGATAGGGGCGGCCGTCTACCAGCAGCCGCCACCACCGGGCGCGGAGCCACCGCCAGAAGGGGAGCCACCCCCCGGCGGGGAAGGAGAGGGCACCGTAGAGGGCGAGTTCCGCGAGGTCTAGCCCACCGGGTGCTTAAAGGGGACAGGGTAGAAAACCTATATGCAAACAAGGCGAGATTTTTATGAAGTCCTCGGGGTAGGCAGAAACGCCACCGACGAGGAAATAAGGCGTGCCTTCCGCAAGCTCGCCTTCAAGTACCACCCCGACCACAACCACGGTGACGGGGCGGAGGAGCAGTTCAAGGAGGTGAACGAGGCATACCAGGTGCTCTCCGACCCGGACAAGCGCGCCGCCTATGACCGCTTCGGGCACGAAGGTGCCGAGGGGCTATTCGGGCGGGGCTTTGAGGGGTTCGGCTTTGGTGGCTTTGGCGATATCTTTGATGCCTTCTTCGGCGGCGGGGTGGCGACGGCTACCCGAAAAGCGCCCCGCCCCGGTGCCGACCTCCACCACCACCTTAACATCACCTTTGTCAAAGCCGCCTCCGGCTGTGAAAAGGAGATAAAGGTATCCCGCACCGAGAACTGCACACTGTGCTACGGCAGCGGCAGCAAGCCCGGCAGCGAGCCCAGCCAGTGCCCCAGCTGTAATGGCAGCGGGCAGGTGCGCCGCACCCAGAACACCCTCTTTGGCCGCTTTGTCAGCACCAGCGCCTGTAGCCAGTGCCATGGTGAGGGCAAGATTATCACCAAGCCCTGTCCCCAGTGCCGGGGCACCGGCCGGGAGAAGCAACAGCGCATTATCCCGGTCAGGGTTCCAGCCGGGGTTGACAGCGGTAACCAGCTGCGCCTCCGGGGCGAGGGTGATGCCGGGACAAGGGGGGGACCACCGGGCGACCTGTACGTTTCCATATCAGTAGAGGAGCACGAGTTCTTCGCCCGTGATGGCAATGATATCCGTTATGAGCTGCCGCTCAACTTTGCCCAGGCTGCCCTTGGCACCGAGGTGGAGGTGCCCACCCTTGACGGCACAAGCAAGCTCAAGATACCGGCGGGCAGCCAGACGGGCACCATCTTCCGATTCAAGGGCAAGGGTTTCCCGCACCTGGGGCGGCGCGGGCACGGCGACCAGCTGGTCATGCTGTTTGTCGCCACTCCGGAATCGCTAACCGGGGAACAAAAGAGATTGCTCCGCGAGCTTGAGGATAGCCTCAGCCCGACTAATATGCCGCGCTCGGAAAAGCAGAAGAGGGCCGCTAAATAGCCTCTAAGAGCGCTTGCGGCGCCTAAACAGCGAGAAGAGGTTCCACCTTCGCCCGGCTAGCTCATGTGTCGCTTCGGCAGCCATGAGCTCACTCGCCCCCTGGCGGGGGTCAAGCCCCCGGTAGAGCACCCGATAGATTTTCTCCGTGATAGGCATCTCCAGCCCGAGCTGCTGGGCTAGCTCCCAGGCAGTGCTGGTGGTGGTTACCCCCTCAGCCACGCCGTCCATGGAGTCGGTAATATCAGTCAGCGAGCGCCCCTTGGTCAGCTCCACGCCGACATAGTGGTTGCGGCTCAAGGGGCTGGCGCAGGTGGCAACCAAATCACCCAGTCCCGCCAGCCCGGAGAGGGTAAGCGGGTTTGCCCCCAGGGTAACGGCGAGAGCCGTAATCTCGGTCAGCCCCCGGGTGATAAAGGCTGCCTTGGCATTGTCACCATAACCCAGCCCATCCACCACGCCCGCCCCCAGGGCAATTATGTTCTTCAGGGCTCCCCCCAGCTCCACACCAATGATGTCGGTATTGGTATAGACGCAGAGATCGGGGGTGTTGAGCAGCCGCTGCGCCTTCCGGGCGACATACTCCTTCTCCGCCGCCACCACCGTAGCCGCCGGCAGCCCATTCAGGATTTCCCGGGCAAGGTTGGGACCGGAAAGGACGCAAATCCGGGAGCGAAACTGCGGGTCTATTTCCTCGGCAATCACCTGCGACATGCGCTTATGGGTGCCCATCTCCAGACCCTTGGCAGCGCTTATTACCACCATCCACCGCTTGAGGTAGCCGGCAACCAGGTTGATATTCTGCCGCATAGCCTGTGACGGCACCGCCATAATAACGGCATCGGCATGGGAGAGGGCTTCCCCCAGCGAGCTGGTAACGGTCATCTGCGGCGGGGGGAAGGCAACACCGGATGGCAGGTCCAGGTCGGGCGGGTTATTCCTCAGCTTGATGGCTTCTCGCTCTGCCCGTGCCCACAATCTGACCGGCAGTTTCTTATTGGCTAACACCATCCCCAGGGTCATCCCCCAGGTAGTGGTGCCAATGATAGCAATCCTGGGCATAGCTTACCCTGCGTTCTCGGTAGGCGGGGGCGGCTCCTGGTCCTCTACCCTCTCGCCCAGCCGGCGCTCCTTGCCGGCTATCAACCGGGCAATATTACCCCGGTGCATAATAATGATTACCACCGCTCCTATCAGCGCATAGCCCAGATACTCAATGGGGAACTTGTTGAGTATCGTCAGCGGAACCAGTATGGCATAGGTGCCCACCGCCCCGGCGATGGAGCCCACCGAGGCATACCGGGTCAAGCCCGCCCCGATAAGAAAAACCTCACCGCCGAATATAGCCGCCGGCGGGCACAGGGCAACCAGCCCCCCCAGGAAGGTGGCGACACCCCGGCCACCACGAAACTTGAGGAACACGGGCCAGATGTGCCCGGCTACCGCCGCCAGCGCCGCCAGAGCCTGGGCAACCAGCGTCCCGAGGGCAACATCGCCCACCACCAGATAGCCGTCACTGACAATCAAACCGGCGAAGACTACCGCCAGCACTCCCTTCAATATATCCAGGGCAGCCACCATCACCGCCGCCTTCCTGCCCGCCGTGCGCAGGACATTCGTCGTCCCCGTCCTGCCACTACCATGCTGCCTGACATCCACCCGGCCCATGCGCCGACCGAGGAGCAAGCCAAAGGGGATAGAGCCCAGAAGATAACCCAGGAGCACCACCCCAACGAATTGGGCGATCATCATTGCTCACCTCTGGTTCTAAAGACAAAACGAAGGGGGTTGCCGGCAAAGCCAAAAGCCTGGCGCAGCTTGTTCTCCAGATAGCGGCGATAGGAAAAATGCACCGCTTTGGCATCGTTGACAAAAAAGACAAAGGTCGGCGGGCTCACCCCGGCTTGAGTGGCATATAGAATCTTGGTCTGCCGGCCACGGATACGGGGCAGGTTATGAGCCGCCACCGCCTCCTGAACCACACTATTAACCTTAGTCGTCGGCAGGCGCTTGTGCCTCTCCTGGTAGACATGGAGCGCCTCGGGTATAACCATATCCACCCCCTGCCCCAGCAGGGCGGAAACATACCGCACCGGGGCATAGGGCAAAAACCGGAACTGGCGTCCAAGGTAACTATTATAATCGGCTACCTTCTCGCCTTCAACCAGGTCCCACTTATTAACTACCAGCGCAATCCCCTTTTCCGCCCGCCGAATATGGCCAGCGATATGCATATCCTGGGCGGTAGCCAGCTCGCCAGCATCAAGAACAAGTAAAGCAACGTCCGCCCGGTCAATAGCCCGCAGGGCGCGAATTACGCTATACCGCTCCACCCCCATCCCCAGGCGCCCCGGGCGCCGGATACCACCAGTATCAATAAGTAGCACACCCTGACCGGCAAAGTCAAATAACGTATCTACAGCATC
>CAZFCV010000101.1:0-5093 GCA_964517985.1 uncultured Dehalococcoidales bacterium
TGCAGTATCTGTATAATGATGGCGACCTCTATCACTTCATGGATGAGGAGAACTTTGAGCAGTTCCCCCTTAACCGCGCCCAGCTGGAGGATACCACCAATTATATAAAGGAAGGGATGTCGCTCCAGGTATCAAGCTATAAGGACGAAGTGATTGGCGTGGAACTGCCCATTACCGTTGAGCTTGAGGTGGCCGAAACCGAGCCCGGCTTCAAGGGGGATACCGCCACCGCAGGCAACAAGCCCGCCAAACTGGAGACCGGTATTACTATTCAGGTCCCCATGTTTGTTAATATCGGGGACGTTATCAAGGTTGACACACGTAGCGCCAGCTACCTGGAAAGGGTATCCTAGATTGCTTAAGGCTGACCTTCACATTCACACCATTTATTCCATGGACTGCGGTATGCCACTGGAGCAGATTATTGAGCGTTGCCAGAAGATGGGCATAAACTGCGTCGCCATCGCCGACCACGGCACCATTGAGGGAGCGCTGAAGATGCGGGACATGGCGCCGTTCCGGGTAATCGTCGCCGAGGAGATTCTAACCCCGTATGGCGAGATTATGGGCATGTTCCTCAAGAAGGGCATAGCCAGCGGGCTGTCTGTTGCCGAGACGATATCACAAATCAGGGCGCAGGGTGGCCTGGTGTGCATACCCCACCCCTATGATACCATCCGGCAGTCCGCCCTGAGGAACAGCATGCTGGAGGAGCTGGCGGAGCAGCTTGATGTTGTTGAGGTCTTCAACGCACGGAGTCTCCTGTCCGGCAACCAGCGTAAGGCTCGGCGCTTTGCCGAGAAGTTTGCTATCCCCATGAGTGCCGGCAGTGATGCCCATACCCCCGGGGAAATAGGCAACGCCTATGTTGAGATGCCCGAGTTTGAGGGGAGGGATGACTTTACCACCGCCCTGGCGGCGGGCCGGATTTTTGGGCGGAGGGCAAACCCGATGGTTCACTTTGGCAGCGTCTGGGCACGGGTAAAAAAGAGGTTCTAGGGGGCAGCAGTGTACAGGCTGGGCTGGTTTTCTACTGGCAGGGACAGTGCCGCCAGAGACCTGCTTGGGGTGGTGCGCACCGCCATTGAGCAGGGCGAGATTGCGGCGGAGATGGACTTCGTCTTCTGCAGCCGCGAGCCCGGTGAGTCGGAAGAAAGCGATTTGTTCCTCCGTCTTGTTGAAGGCTATCGCCTGCCGCTGGTCACCCTTTCCTACCAGAGATTTAGAGCCAGTCAGGCTACCGCTGACCGCGAAGAGCTGCGGCTTGCCTATGACCGGGAGGTGATGAAACGGCTTGAGCCCTTTCACCCCGACCTCTGTGTCCTTGCCGGCTATATGCTGATTGTTGGCGGGGAGCTCTGCCGGCGCTACAAAATGGTAAACCTCCACCCCGCCGCCCCCGGCGGGCCCACCGGAACGTGGCAGGAGGTAATCTGGCAGCTAATGGAGACCGGCGCGGGAGAGACCGGGGTGATGATGCACCTGGTAACCCCGGAGCTGGACAGGGGACCGGTGGTCGCCTACTGCACCTTCCCCATCAGGGGCGAGCCCTTTGATGAATACTGGCGGGAGATTGCCGGGCAGTCGCTGAATGTGATTAAGGAGGGGCAGGGGGAGGATAACCCCCTGTTCCGCCTCATCCGGGGCTACGGGCTAGCCCGGGAGTTCCCCCTGATAGTCGCCACCATCAGGGCGTTCAGCGAGGGCAGGGTCAGGGTAACGCCGGACGGGACGGTCGTTGATGCTGCGGGGATGCCGATTAAGGGGTATAATCTTACCGAGGAGATAAACGAACAGGTAAGGGGGTGAGGTCAACATAATGGCGAACTTCATCTGTTTTGACCTAGAAGGACCATTGGCACCTCAGGATAATGCCTACGAGCTGATGAGGCTATTCCCCGGCGGGGACAGGGTCTTTGAGGTCATCAGCCGCTATGATGACCTGCTGACACTGGAGGAAAGGGAGGACTATGAGCCGGGCGATACCCTGGCGCTCATTGTCCCCTTCCTGGTGCTGCATGATATCAGCGAGGCGGATATCGCCCGCCTTGCCGCCGAAGCCAGGCTTACCGGCGGCGCGGAAAAGCTCGTCTCCTGGCTGCAGAACAGCGGCTGGCGGACATTCTGTATCAGCACCAGCTACGAGCAGTACGCCAGGCACATCACCAACAAGCTGGGTATCTATAGCCACAACGTTGCCGGCACCGCGCTGCCACTGGACAGATTCCGGCAGACACTGTCCGGGCAGGGGCTCCAGCTGCTGCAGCAGGCGGAACAGGACATTCTGACCATGGAGCCGGTTGCTGATGATAAGCGCATCAGGCACTATCTGGATGATTTCTTCGGGCAGAAGCTGCCGGCGACGGAACTGGGCAGCGCCATAGAGGCGGTAAAGCCGGTCGGCGGGCGGCGCAAGGTGGCTGCCCTGAGCCAGTTTGCCGAGAAATACGCCCAGCCCCTGTCCCGATGGGTGGTGGTCGGCGACAGCATCACCGACTTCCGGATGCTTCGGGCAGTGGAGGCCGAGGGGGGGCTGGCTATTGCCTTTAATGCCAACGGGTATGCCCTGCCCCATGCCACGATGAGCCTGGCTTCCACCTTCCTCAGTGACCTGACCGGGGTGCTTACGGCGTGGCAGAAGGGCTACCGGAAAGAGGCGGAGAAGGCAGTCCGGCAGAAAGAGAAGGCGGGGGGAGCGGAGGACCGGGGCTACTTCCACTGGCTATCGGACAGGGAGGATATAGATGATGTCATTGCCGTCCACAAAAGGCTCCGGCGACTGGTGCGGGAGGAAGCCGGCAAGCTGGGCTAACCCAGTATCAGGGAGCCGGCAAGGGGAAGGAGAATAAAGGGGGATGGGGTCAAGTGAGCAATATTGAGGTCATCGGGCTGGGGGCACTGAATATAGACCACATCTACCGGGTGGAGCGTATCCTCGCTGATGGGGAGGCGGTGGTGGGTGAGGCGGTATCGTCTCCCGGCGGCTCGGCAGCCAATACCATCTATGGGCTGGCAAGGCTCGGGGTAACCGCCGGCTTTGCCGGCGTAATCGGTGATGACGCCGGGGGCAGGGTAATGCTCCGCGATTTCCGCCGGGTGGGGGTGGATACCAGCGGGATAAGGGTCAAGCCGGGGGCAAAAACCGGCTCGGTGCTGTGTCTCAGCGACCGGCAGGGCAGTCGCTCCCTCTACGTTGTCCCCGGGGCAAATAACGAGCTGACCGTTGCCGATCTGGATATCGCCGGTATCAACCGGGCAAGGGTGTTGCACCTTTCTTCATTTGCCGGAGATGAGCAGTTCCGGGTGCTGCCGGGGGTGCTCGGCAGTCTGGCGCCACGGGTCAGCCTGAGCTTCGCCCCCGGGGCATTATATGCCTCCAGGGGGCTTGAGGCGCTGGCACCGGTACTAGCCAGGACTCACCTTCTCTTTCTTAACCGGGATGAAATAAGGCAGCTGACCGGGCAGGATGTTATAGCGGGAGCGGAGACCTGCCTCCGGCGGGGCTGCCGCACCGTCGTCGTTACCCTGGGGCGGGGAATGGCGCTCCGGCTGGGGGGGAGGGCAAAAGTTAACGCCGTCGGCTATATCCGGGACACCGAGCGGGAATATGCCATTGAGTCCGGCTGCCAGGGCACCAGCCCGGAGGTGGAGACCACCGGCGCCGGGGACGCCTTTGCCGCCGGGTTTATCTACGGCGTGCTGAACGGCCAGGGGCTTCTGGATTGCGGCCGGCTGGGTGATATCGTGGCTCGCTCGGCTATCACCAGGCTGGGGACGAGACGTGGTTTCCCCACGCTCAGACAGCTACGGCAGCACTACCGCCGGCTTTACCCCGATAGTTAGCTACCCTTGCCTTTCTCTTCTTTTGCCGGCTTTCTCAGGATTTCATCAACGAGACCGTACTCTACCGCCTGCTCCGGGTTAAGGTAAAAGTCCCGGTCGCTATCATGGGCTATCTTTTCCATTGGCTGGCCGGTTTGTTTGACCAGGATGCTCCGTATTATCTCCTGCTGCCGCATAATCTCGCGGGCGGCAATCTCCATATCGCTGGCGTAGCCCTGAGCCCCGCCAAACGCCTGGTGCATGTGGATGGTGGAGTTGGGCAGGGTATAGCGCTTGCCCTTGGCTCCAGCGGCAAGGAGCACCGTCCCCATGCTAGCCGATAGCCCGACGCAGATGGTGGAGACATCGGGGCGGATAAGCTGCATGGTGTCATAGATGGCAAGACTGGCATAGATAACACCACCCGGGCAGTGGATATAGAGGCTTATGTCTTTGTCCGGGTCTTCGCGCTCCAGATAAAGGAGCTGGGCAATAATAACATTGGCTACCTGGTCATTGATGGGCATGCCCAGCATGACGATTCGCTCCCGTAACAGGAGCGAGTATATATCAAAGGCTCGCTCGCCACGGGCGCCGCTCTCAATCACCATCGGTATGACGTTTGCTGGCTGGTTATTCATTTCTACTCCTCCCTCTACCTGATATTCTAGGACATGCCGCCATATTGTTCAATCCTTTCCCTCGGCACCCGAACCCGTGGCTATCTCTACCAGCCGCTGCAGCGTCTTGCGCCGGACCAGCGACCGCCGTACCGCTTCACGGGCTTGCGGGTTGGTTAAAAACTGGCTAAGGTTTTCCTGGCTATCCGGAGCCTCTTTCATCAAGTTCTCGACCTCGGCATCCACCTCGGCATCGCTGGCTTCAATCTTCTCCTCATCGGTGAGCTTGCCCAGTATCAGGGAGCGGGTAACATTCTTCTCCGCCAGCGGGCGCACCTCCTCCCGCAGCTCCTCCGGTGTCTTGTTGATGCTCTTGAGGTACTGCTCTATGTCCCCGCCGCTCATCCGCCAGCGCTGTAGCTCCTGGTTGAGCAGGCGGTCAATCTCCATTTCCGTCAGGACGGGGGGGAACTCTACCTCAGCGCAGCCGACGGCGGCTTCAATTACCTGCTCCTCAAGGTCATTCTTCGCCTTCTCCTCCGCCCGGAGCTTGAGATTGCTGGCAACCTCCTCGCGGAGCGCGTCCACGGTCTTGAGGTCCTGGCTCAGGCTCTGGACAAATTCGTCGGTCAGCTCGGGGAGCCTCTCCTG
>CAZFCV010000102.1:0-5082 GCA_964517985.1 uncultured Dehalococcoidales bacterium
GTGAATGCCAGAATAAAGCGTTTTGTTAGCTTCGGCAGGTATGATGATGAAGGCTTCCTGTCTCTGTTCCAGGAGGCGGGAATCGGGGTTGACATAAAGGAGAGACCTTCCTCCGGAATTAGCTATCTGGATTAGTCCAGGGCTTTCACCAGCAGGATTGGCTTGTCGGTGGTCTGCAGAACCTTCTGGGGAACACTGCCCCATATCCACTGCCGGAGAGCAGAGTGGCGGTGTGTCGCCAGAACCACCAGCCGGCTATTTGTTTTCTCAGCGAGCCGGGTGATTTCCGCCCCCGGGTCACCCACCCTCACCTCACACTGAAGGGTAGCCTTTGTACCGGCTAGCTTCTTTCTGGTATTTTCCAGGTACTCCCGGGCGATATCCTTCATCGTTTCTATCTGGTCCCCGGTGAACTGAACGTGATCCAGGCCACCGAGGGTATGGACATGCCGGGAAGGAGCGACTACCTGAAGGAGGGTGACCTCCGCCGGCAGCCACCTGGTGAGCTTTTTAACGTAGGGCAGCGCCGCCTCTCCGCTCTTCAAGCCGTCCAGTGGTAGCAGTATTCTATTCAGCAGCTGGGGCATACCCGTCTCCAGGTAGGGCTTAGCCCTGATAAGCAGGAGGGGCACCCCGGTGGCATGAAAGACCTTCCTGACTATGGATACCATGGGGCGGCGCATCACTCCGACACGGCCATGACCCGCCATTATAACGAGACTGATGTTATTTTCCCGGACATGGTCGCTGATTTCCTCGGCGGGCTTACCCTTTACCACCGCCGATTTGATCCTTATGCTGACGTCCTTCCTCTCGGGGTAGTGCTCTTTAATATGGCTCTTCACCAGCTGCGCTATCTTGCCCAGATAGAACTCATGAACCCGGTGATACGGTGTCTCCTCCGACTCGGAGACATAGAGCAGAGTCACCCGGGACTTAAGAGCCCCCGCCATTACCTCAGCATAGGGGAGAACCGTATCGGCTAGACTGGAACTGTCTAATGGCACCAGAATTCTTTCGTACATTTTGCTCCTGTCACCAGGTATTATCCATCCGTATTATAACGCCGGTCAGGTGTACCGTAAAATCAGGTATCCGTAGCACAGGGCAACCACCATAATCATCCCGGGCAGGGCATACTTCAGGAATTTCCCCAGCCAATGGGGTAGCCCTCCCTCTCGGCAATGGCGGTGCCGACCACGTTAGCCGAGGCACCAATGGGGGTGGCATTGCCCCCGATATCGGTGCCCAGTGCTAGGGTCCACGCCAGCGTTGGCAGGCTCAATCCGTGTGTCTTCGAGAGGCTAACAATTACCGGCACCATGGTCGCCGCAAAGGGGATATTATCTACTATGGCGGAGGCAAAGGCGGAGACCCACAGTATAATCGGTATCACCAGCAGCAGATTGCCTCCTGATACCTGTCCAATATACTCCGCCAGTATCCTCAGCACCCCCGTCTCTTCCAGCCCCCCGACGCAGATAAACAAGCCGAGGAAGAAAAGCAGGGTGCGCCAGTCAACACGCTTCAGGATATAGGGTATCCCCCCCCGGGCAAACAGCAGAGTGAGGACAGCGGCAATAACCCCGATGAGCGCAACCGATATCCCGGTGTCAGCGTGGGTGATTAGCAGGATAACAACCAGGAGAAAGATACCGCTGTTAATCTTGAAAGCAAGCGGGTCAACAATAGCCGTGGAGGGGACAGGGCACAGGCGAGCCAGGGTCTCCGGGTCCTCTGACTGCTTGAGGGTCTTGCGGAAGACGAGGTAGAAGAAACCCAGGGTGAATAACATCCCTATCCAGGCAATAGGACCGGTATTAACGATGAAATCGGAGAAGGTATAGCCCAGGCTGGTGCCGATAATTATATTGGGCGGGTCGCCGCACATGGTAGCCGCACCGCCGCAGTTGGCGGCAAAAATCTCGGCGATAATTACCGGCACCGGGTCAAACTTCAGCATGCGCCCCAGCTCAATGGTTACCGAAGCCATGAAGAGGAGGACGGTAATGCTGTCAATGAACATAGCCAGGAAACCGGAGAGAACCATGAAGGCAATCAGGATGGGGATAACCTGGCAGTTGACCAGCCGGGCGGTGAAGAGGCATATCCAGCGGAAGAAGCCCACCTTGCCCAGCCCCTCCACCATAACCATCATGCCGCCAATGAAGACAATCGTCTGCCAGTTCACCCCGTGGGATTCTATATGCTGCTCCCCCGGCACCCAGAATTTCAGCTCCCCGAGCTGCTGCAGGTTCAGGACATTGAAGACGGCGTCCGTGCTCTGCAAGGTAACCAGGAAAACGACTATTACGGTGAGGGCGGCGCCAATAACCGCCGGAATGTAACGATGCACCGGGCCAACCACAATGGCGGCGAACATGGCGATGAAGATGGCAATAGCTAGAATCTGACTTAGCATCGGCACCTACAATCTAGGGTGGACTCGGAATTATCACCTGGCGAGAGCAAGAACCAGGATATTATACCAGATATCCGGCACAGCCCGCCACCACCAAAAACTGCCTGTCAACCTCTGCCCAGGCACCTTGACAATAGCTAGGCGCTATGTTATGTTATACTGGCCAGCCGAGGGTGGGATTTCGGAGCTTCTGGTCCGTCCCCAGGGGGACGGGCTTTTTAATTTTAGAATGCAGGGGCGGGCAATGAAAAGCGATGCTGCCAAGAAGGGTGTAGAGCGGGCACCACACCGCTCTCTGTTTTATGCCCTCGGCGTTACCCGTGCTGAGCTGGAAAAGCCGTTTATCGGCATTATCAACAGCTTCAGTGAGGTTGTCCCAGGGCATATCCACCTGCGGGGTATTGCCGAGGCGGTAAAAGCGGGGGTGCGTGAGACGGGTGGAGTCCCCTTTGAGGTGAACACCATCGCGGTGTGTGACGGCATTGCCATGAACCATGCCGGGATGAAATATAGCCTGCCCAGCCGCGAGCTCATCGCCGATTCGGTAGAGATAGTGGCGGAGGCTCATGCCTTTGATGCCCTGGTCTTCATCCCGAACTGTGACAAGGTAATCCCCGGGATGCTTATGGCAGCGGTGAGGCTAAACCTGCCCGCCATCTTTATCAGCGGCGGCCCCATGCTGGCGGGGCACCTGAGCAGCGCTGGCGGGGATAAGAAGGTTGACCTTAGCTCCGTCTTTGAAGCCGTGGGAAGGGTCGCCAGCGGCAAGATGACCGAGGCGGAGCTGGAGCAGCTTGTGGAGGTCGCCTGCCCCGGCTGCGGCAGCTGCGCCGGAATGTTCACCGCCAATACCATGAACTGCCTGACGGAAGCCCTAGGAATGGGGCTAGCCGGTAACGGCACCATCCTGGCGGTTGATGTAAGGCGGGGTCAGCTTGCCCGAAAAGCGGGGCAGCAGGTTATGAAGCTCCTTGCCGATAACATCCGCCCCCGGGACATAGTAAACCGGGAGTCTATCTATAATGCCTTTGCCGTTGATATGGCACTGGGCGGCAGCACCAATTCGGTGCTGCACCTCATGGCAATAGCCCATGAGGCAGGGGTTGATTTCCCGCTATCGGTGGTAAATGAGATAAGCGAGCAGACGCCCCAGCTGTGCAAGCTCAGTCCGGCGGGCGACCATCGTATTGAGGATCTGGATCAGGCTGGCGGTATTGCCGCCGTGATGAGGGAGCTGAACGGATTGTTGAGCCTGGAGGCAAGAACAGTCTCCGGAGGCTCGGTTAAGGAAGCCATTGCCAATAGCCCGGTCAGGGACAGGGAGGTTATCCGCTCCGCTACCACACCCTATTCAGCGAGCGGCGGTATTGCCATCCTCTTCGGCAATCTGGCACCGGAGGGGGCAGTGGTCAAGAGGGCGGCGGTGGCTCCGGAGATGATGGCGCACCAGGGACCTGCCCGGGTGTTTGACTCTGAAGAAGAGGCGGTAGCGGCTATCATGAAGGCAGATATAAAGCCCGGGGAGGTGCTCGTCATCCGCTACGAGGGACCACGAGGGGGCCCGGGGATGCGGGAGATGCTCACCCCCACCTCACTACTCAGCGGGATGGGCATGGATAAGGAGGTAGCCCTGATAACTGACGGGCGCTTTTCCGGGGCTACCCGCGGGGCGGCTATCGGGCACGTCTCCCCGGAGGCAGCCGGCAGGGGGGCTATCGCCGCAGTGGGTGATGGGGATATAATAAGGATTGATATTGCCAACCATCGGCTTGATGTGGAGCTGAGTGACAGCGAGATAGCCGACCGTCTGGCTCACCTTGCCGACTTTGTGCCCAGGGTGAAGACGGGCTATCTCCACTACTACACCGAGAAGGTGTGCTCCGCCAGCACCGGAGCCGTGTTTAGATAGCAGGGTTTAAGGGTTCGGAGACAGGAAAAATCTAGCTAACACAGAGGTCTACCATGAAGATGACAGGGGCACAGATTATATGTGAAAGTATGCTACGGGAGGGGGTGGAGGTTATTTTTGGCATCCTCGGCGGAGCCATTCTGCCGCTGTACCCCCAGCTCCGCCACGTCCTGGTACGCCATGAGCAGGGTGCTGCCCATGCCGCCGAGGGCTATGCCCGGGCTACGGGGAAGGTGGGGGTATGCCTGGCAACCTCTGGACCCGGGGCAACCAACCTGGTGACCGGCATTGCTGATGCCCACCTTGATTCCGTGCCTCTGGTGGCGATAACCGGACAGGTAGCCCGACCCTTCATCGGCAAGGATGCCTTCCAGGAGGTAGATATTACCGGTATCACCCTGCCCATTACCAAGCATAACTATACCGCCACTGATGCCGGCTCGCTGGCAAGGATAGTGAAGGAAGCCTTCTATCTGGCAAGGACGGGAAGACCCGGCCCGGTGCTCATTGACCTGCCCCGGGATGTCCAGATAGACCAGGTGGAGTTTCACTACCCGAGCAAGATAGACCTGCCCGGTTACAAGCCAACACTACAGGGGCACCCGGCGCAGCTTAAAAAGGCAGCCACGTTGATAGGCGAGGCGCAACGTCCGCTTATCATTGCCGGGCGGGGAGCGATTATCTCCGGGGCATACGCCGAGCTAAAGAAGCTGGCGGAGGTAGCGCAGATACCGGTGGGTACACAATGACC
>CAZFCV010000103.1:0-5070 GCA_964517985.1 uncultured Dehalococcoidales bacterium
GGCGACTTTGCCCGCAAGGTAGCTGCCATAGAGCAGTTTGACAGCATCCTGCCCCGGCTGCTGGCTCTGGAGCCTGATGTCATCATTGTCACCGGCGACCACTCCACACCGGCACTGCTCAAGGGGCACAGCTGGCACCCGGTGCCTATCGTCATCTATTCCCGGTGGTGCCGCCGTGACCGGGTAAGCGAGTTCTCCGAGTCAGCCTGTGTTTTTGGAGGGCTGGGGCGCCTGGCGGCAACCCGGGTCATGCCGCTGGCAATGGCTAATGCCCTGAAGCTGGACAAGTTTGGTGCCTGAGATAAGGCAGACCCACCCCACCAGCCCCACCGCCGAGAGGGGAGGCTATTAGAGCAAGAGGGGAAGGGGCAGTGTAATCACAAGGAGGTTTCCATGCGCATGCCTTTGATTGCCGGCAACTGGAAGATGAACACCACCGTCGGCGAAGCCGTAGAACTGGTCGGGCAGATGCTCCCGGAGCTGGAGGGGATAGCGGGCGTGGAGAGGGTGCTCTGCCCCCCGTTTGTCTCCCTGGCTCCGGTAAAGGGGCTCCTGGAGGGAAGCTCCGTAAAGCTGGGGGCACAGAACCTCTACTTTGAAGGTAAGGGAGCCTATACCGGCGAGGTCTCCCCGCTAATGATTGCCGACCTGTGCCAGCTTGTTATCATCGGGCACTCGGAGCGCCGGCACTATTTCAACGAGAGCGGGGAGGTCGTCAACAAAAAGGTGAAAGCGGCGCTGGCAGCGGGCTTGACGCCAATTTTATGCATCGGGGAAAGGCTGGAGGAGAACGAAGCCGGGAGGACGGAGGTGGTGGTAACCGGGCAGCTAAGGTCATCCCTTGCCGGGATTGAGAATGCCGGCGACCTGGTTATCGCCTACGAGCCGGTATGGGCTATCGGCACCGGCAGGGCCGCCACCGGGGAGCAGGCAAACGAGACCACCGGTCTTATTCGCCGCCGTGCCGCCGAGCTGTTCGGGGAAGCAACGGCGCAGGATATTCGCATCCTCTACGGAGGCAGTGTCACCGCCGCCAACACCGCCGAATTTATGCGCCAGCCAGAGATAGACGGTGCCCTCGTCGGCGGGGCAAGCCTCAAGGCAGCGGAGTTCGTGAGCATAGCCCGGCAGACCGCAGAAATTAGAGGGTAGATGAACCGTCTGCTAGCGATAGTCGGCCCCACCGGCACCGGCAAGAGCCGGCTGGCTCTCCATCTGGCACAGGCTTTTAATGGCGAGATTGTAAGCGCCGATAGCCGGCAGATATACCGCCATATGGATATCGGGGTTGCCAAGCCCGCTGAAGAGGAGTTGTCCCTCGCCCCCCACCACCTTATCAATATCATTAACCCCGATGAGGGCTTCAGCCTGGCACAGTACCAGCAGATGGCTTATGCCGCCATCAAGGACATTCAGCAGCGCCAGCGGCTGGCAATACTTGCCGGTGGCAGCGGGCTCTATGTCTGGTCGGTGGTGGAGGGGTGGCAGCTCCCCCGGGTAGCCCCCACCCCGGAATACCGGCATAGCCTGGAGAAAAGAGCCGCCGGGGCGGGCAGGGAGGAGCTCTACCGGGAGCTGGAGCGGGTGGACCCGCCGGCAGCGCAGAGCATTGGCAGGCATAATGTGCGGCGCATCATAAGGGCTCTGGAGGTGTACCACGAAAGCGGCATCCCCTTTTCCCGCCTCCAGAAAAAGGAGGACCCCGCCTTCAAGACCCTCATCATCGGCTTGACCACGGAAAGGAAAGAGCTCTACCGCCGCATTGACTCCCGGATTGACGGGATGGTAGAGCAGGGCATGGTGGAAGAGGTGAAGGGGCTATCGGCAATGGGCTACCACCCTGACCTGCCGGCTATGTCCAGCATCGGCTACCGGCAGATTGGGCAGTTTCTCCAGGGCGAGCTGACCAGAAAGGAAGCCATCCAGCGGGTTAAATTTGCCACCCACCGCTTCATCCGGCAGCAGTACAACTGGTTCCGGTTGACGGACTGGCGGATACAGTGGTTTGATATACGGGAGGAGATAGAGCCAGCGGTCACCGGACTGGTGGCTGAATTCGTGAGGGCAGAGTGATATGAATTTTACCAAGCTACAGGGTGCCGGCAATGACTTTATACTGGTGGAAGCCGCCGGCATGGACCGGGACTGGGCAGAAACGGCTATCGCCGCCTGCGACCGCCACTACGGCATCGGCGGCGACGGCTTGCTGCTGCTGCTCCCCTCCGATGCCGCCGCCTTCCAGATGCGCGTCTTCAACGCCGACGGCTCCCCGGCAGAAGCCTGCGGCAACGGCTTGCGGTGCTTTGTCCGCTATCTCTTAGACCGGGGGCTGGTCAGCGCCACCAGCGACCATATAGCGGTGGAGACAGAGACGGGAATCAGCCGTGTCCGGTTACACAGAAGGGACAACGAAGTAGCCTTAATCCAGGTCGGCATGGGGGTGCCCCGGTTCAGCGCCAAAGAAATCCCGGTGGCAATAGCGACCGGCAATTCAGTTGACATAAAACCAATACTGGACTATCCGCTGACCGTGGACGGTGCCGAGCTGAGCCTGAGCTTTATTTCTATGGGTAATCCGCACGCCGTCCATTTCTCCCCGCAGCCGGTAGCCGACTTTCCACTGTCCCGGCTGGGACCGGAGGTGGAGAGGCACCGGCTCTTCCCCAACCGGATAAACCTGGAGGTAGCCAGGAGCATAGACCGGCAGCGGATAGAGGCGCGTGTCTGGGAGCGCGGGGTAGGGGAGACGCTGGCTTGCGGGAGCGGCGCCTGCGCTATCGCCGTTGCTGCCCGTCTCCACGGCTACATTGATAATAAAGTGGACATTGAACTCCCCGGCGGGGTGCTGGGCGTGGAGTGGGACGGGGCGGGGGAGGTGTTTCTCAGCGGGGCTGCGGAAATAGTCTTCAGCGGAGAGTGGCGGGACAAAGGACGTTCCGAAGGGGGCATGAAATGAGACTGGCAAGACGTGTGGAAAAGCTACCACCCTATCTCTTCGTGGAGATAAGCCGGAAAATTGCCGAGAAGAGGGCTAGGGGGGAGGAGGTCATCAGCTTTGCCATCGGTGACCCCGATATCCCCACCCCATCCCATATCGTGGAAAGGCTATGCCAGACAGCCCTGAACCCGGCTAACCACCGCTATCCGGAGAGCGAGGGGCTGCCCGAGCTGCGCCGGGCGATAGCCGGCTGGTACGAAAAGCGCTTCGCCGTCTCCCTTGATCCCGACAAAGAGGTGTTACCCCTCATCGGCTCCAAGGAGGGGATTGCCCACATTGCCCTGTGCCTCATTGACCCGGGGGACACCGCCCTGGTACCCGACCCGGCATATCCCGTCTACTCGGTAGGCACCATGCTTGCCGGCGGCAGGCCCTACTACCTGCCGCTTCTGGAGAAGAACGGCTTCCTGCCCAGCCTGGGGGCGGTACCGGGCTACGTTGTTAAAAGGGCTAAACTGGTATGGCTCAACTACCCCAACAACCCGACGGCGGCGGTCGCCGACCTCCGCTTCTTCAGCCACGCTGTTGATTTTGCCCGGCAGCATGACCTGGTCGTCTGCCACGATGGGCCCTACTCGGAGGTCGCTTACGATAACTACCAGCCGGTCAGCTTCCTGCAGGCGGACGGCGCCCGGGAGGTGGGGATTGAGTTCCACTCCCTCTCCAAGAGCTACAACATGACCGGGTGGCGAATCGGCATGGCGGTCGGCAATGCCAAGGTAATAGATGCCCTGAGGAGGGTCAAGTCAAACATTGACTCCGGCATTCCCCAGGCGATTCAGTACGCCGCTATTGAGGCGCTCACCGGTTCCCAGGAATGCATCCCGGAGCACAACCGGATTTACCAGAGGCGCCGCGACCTGATTCTTGGTGTCCTGAGAAGTATCGGGCTGGAAGCCCAGCCGCCAAGGGCGTCCCTCTATATCTGGGCGAGGGTTCCCGGCGGCTATACCTCTATGGGCTTCGCTACCGAGCTGCTGGAAACAGCCGGCGTGGTCGTTACCCCCGGCACCGGCTACGGCAAGAGCGGCGAGGGCTATATCCGCCTGTCACTGACCATCCCGGATGCCCTGCTGGTGAAGGGGCTGTCACGGCTGGCGGACTGGCGGCGGGGGAAAAGAGGGAAAACTTAACATAAAGTTCTAGGGGGCAAATTATCCGTCAAAGCACTGTTTTTACCCGGGCATCTCCAGAGCGGGCAGTTCTGGTAGCGGTGGCAAGAAAGGGCGCCGGAAACGACTGGCACGTAGAGGTCACCATGGATGAGCTGGCGCAGCTAGCCCGTACCGCCGGTGCCGAGGTAGTCGGGCAGGTTATTCAGCGCCTGCCTGCAGTCTCCAAAACGCATTATATTGGCAAGGGTAAGCTGGCAGAACTATGCTTGCAGAAGGAAAGCCTCGGCTTTGATGTCGCCATCTTTGATGACGAGCTCTCACCGCTCCAGCAGCGGAACCTGGAGGAGGCACTGCAGATAAAGGTAATCGACCGGGCGGCACTCATCCTGGACATCTTTGCCCGGCGCGCCCGCACCCGTGAGGGGCAGCTACAGGTAGAGCTAGCCCAGCACCAGTACCTTTTACCGCGCCTTGCCGGGCAGTGGAGCCACCTGGAGAGGCTGGGGGGCGGCATTGGCACACGGGGCCCCGGTGAATCACAGATTGAAACCGACCGGCGGCTCATCCGCCAGAAAATACACCGCCTGAAGGGGCAGACCGAGCAGGTGCGGAAGCACCGCCGCCTGTACCGCCAGCAGCGTCGCAAGAGCGGTGTCCCGGTACTCGCCCTGGTCGGCTATACCAACAGCGGTAAGAGCACCCTGTTGAACACCCTTACCCATGCCGATGCCGTTGTTGAGGACCGGCTGTTTGCCACCCTGGACCCGACAACACGGCGCCTGATGCTGCCCGATAACCGGGCGGTTCTGGTCACCGATACCGTCGGCTTTATCCGCAAGCTGCCGCCAACCCTGGTCTCCGCCTTCCGGGCAACCCTTGAAGAGCTGGACGAAGCCGGTGTCCTTATTCACGTGGTTGACTTCACCTCCCCCCACGCCCCGGAGCAGTGCCAGACAG
>CAZFCV010000104.1:0-4979 GCA_964517985.1 uncultured Dehalococcoidales bacterium
CCCGCCAGGCTCAACAATACCCTGGCAAAGGGCCTGTCCCTCGGTTATGTGTCTCCTCCGGGTAAAAAAGAGGAGCTTAAGCACCTGCACTTCCTCAAACTTCTTAAAGCCGTAACGCTCGGCAAGCTTCAGTGAGACGGGGCTATCCGGGGGAACATGGGCCAGCATTCGCCTGAACCCGCGGTCTCTCGCCACCACAAGCATCCTAGTCACCACTGAGGCAATCAGCCCCCTCCGGCGGTACCTTTCAAAGGTATATGAGTTCTCTAGTATACACTCGTCATCCTTGAGCGGCGGGAACGGACCTCTACCCCTCCGGCTCTCCATTGGCTCATCCTGCGGGCAGATGAGCCAGTGGAGATCGCACACGTCACCGGTATCCACTGTCCGGGCAACATAGCAATTGCGGAAGCCAGACTCATAGAACCACTGCCGCTGCAAAAGCTCAAACGCCGACTGTCGGCTTTCCAGCTTCACCTTCCGGAAGGCTTCCTTCATATCCTCCTCCGAACACAGCCGCAGGGTGTAGTCTATCCGGGCCGGGACCGGGGGGACACTCCCGTCCAGATACTTCTCAAAAACGGATAGGGTCTTCCGGCTATATATCTGATGCCCCAGTTCACGGAGCAAAACCGGCAGGCCCCCCACCCTAGCCAGCAGGAACGCGTAACTTATTCTCCGGAATACCCTGTTCAACACCATTATCCCCCACCGCCCGCTTTTGCCGCCAGGTCTCAAAAATTCGGAGCACAAAATCAATGATGGTTATTGAGTCAATATCACCGGTTATTGCCAGAGCACTCCGTGCCCGGCTGGGCCAGCGCCAGTACCTCAGGATGGGAGCCCCCGAGCGCTCTATCTCCTCGGCAAGAGGCTTCTCATCAGCTTCCCGGAAATCAGCCAGGTCGGTGAGGTGGATGGCATAACCATCCGGCAGGTCGCTTCGCTCCACCACAAAGCCTTCACTCTCCAGGAAACGGATAGCCTCCGGTGACGAATCCAGCGCCACGCCAACAACCGGGCGTGCCGGACTTTCTATCACGAAATCCCGGGCACTGATGCTCTGATAGCCGCATGACCACGGAGCAGCCGGCACGTTTGCCATGCCATTCTTGAGGAGCAGGGTCGCCCTCCCGGAGCAGTCCGCCCGCACCCGGTAGTGCCCGCTACCCTCAGCACTGACCTCAAGCCGGAACTGGCTTCTCTCCTTCCACCACCGGGCAATCTCCGCCAGGGTAGCCGTCCAGACCGGGGGGTCTAAATCCCCCGCCTGCTGCAAAATATCCGCCAGAGCCTCCTCACAGAGGTGGATTCGCTCCGGGTGGAGCTGAACGGTGAATAGCTCACCCCGGCAATATGTCCTCTCCAGGATAGCCCGCCATATCCAGGCAATTTCTTTCCAGTTCACTATGCCCAGTCTATCCACCATTGCTTCATCATCCGGGATTGAGACCGGAATCTCAACCAGGTCACCCGTCAACCTGGGCAGGGAAAGGTAGTCACCAGCACTTCGGGCTTGGTAATAATCAAGGAGCTTCCGGTACTCGCGCCACGCCTCCTGCTTGTAGCGGCTCGCCTCAACAACATCCCAGCGTATTATCTGGCTGCTATCGTAGAGGAAGCCAAGGCTGCTCAGCACCTCAGGCGTCTTGCTGCTGGAGCGCAGGTAGGGAGCGCGGAAGCCGGCGAAAGGAATCTGGCAGCTCTGGAAGGTAGCAATAGCTTTCCGGAAATGCCTGGTCTGCTCTTCCGGAGATAGCGCCCCGTAGTCCACATGAATATAGCCATGAATGGCGAACTCAATCCCTTCCCGGCTCAGCTTGCTTATCAGCCCGGGATGCCTTTTCAGGATTACCGCGGTAACGGGAAGGGTCGGCACGCAGCCGAGGTCGCCGGTTACCGCCCGGTATCTATACAGCCGGCGCTCAAACCTTTTGGCGCTGATACCGAACCGGTTGAGCACGGTGGTAATTCGGAGAAATAGATTCCCGATTCCCCGCGATGCAGATAGCCACTTTGTCATACTCACTGGCATAACTCTAGCACCGCAAGGTTGGAAGAAGGTTAGAGCCGAGTTAAGGAGTGGTTAGAATTTGATTGGAGCTCAGGATGAGGCAGAAAAACAGCCCCCTGTCCTTTTAGCGCAGCTCGTCAAGCAAAACGGAGGCTATCTCCTGGGGCAACCGGTGGCGATTGCTGGTGGTGGTCTCAAAGACCAGCGGTGTCGCCCCCAGCCGGGATAGAAAGGCGGGCAGCAACCCGCGGCGTATAACCAGAATACAGGCTCCAACCCTGCCGGCGGTGATAGGCTCCAGAACCGGGGCGAAGCCCTCCCCCCTGAGTTCCAGATAGCCAAACTCATCATCCAGCAGCAGGCGGGAAGAAAGCCCGTCGGCTATTGCCCCCAGGCCGAAAGCAATGCCTTCCTGACTGAAGGAGTATTTCGGGGCGCGGGGGCCGCCATAGACATCGCCGGCGCTGGCAAGGGTTTCCCGCTCACCAGTCTGGATATCCTCTATGATGATGCCCCCGTCGGGAGACTTGTCTGTCAGGACGCCGCCGCAGGGGTAGCCCTCGCCCCGGACTATGCCGATAACCTGGCGGCAGACGGTGGTTTTTCCGATGCCGATGGCACCGGTAACAATAATGACCAAGTTCCTAACTAAAGCCCCGCCATCACGACAATGGCACTGATGCCCCAGCAAAGACAGACAACGGCGGCTGAGGTAACATAGTATAGCGCCGGCCTGTTTATGGACACCGAGAATGTCCTGGCAGCCAGCTTTGTGCCCACCAGATAGCCCACCGGCGCCAGTATGGCGAAGAATGCCGCCTGCACCAGCCCCTGACCGGCGATAAACTGGGCAATGCTGCCAACACCCATGCGCTCAAAGAAGGGGAAGCCGGTTACGTATACCGCAAGATAGGCGAAGGCAACCGCCGTCACCAGACCGACGGAGGCGCCGGCAGCAACGCCGGCGAAGACGTTCCTCGCCATTCTATTGGAGACAAACGCCGCCACCAGGCAGAAAGCAAGGGACTCAAAGATAATGGCTATCGCCGGGTTTATCACCCAGAAGGCATTAATAGGGATAAAAAGGAGCCAGACGTTGAGCAGCTTGAATGAAGCCGCCACGATACCAATACCCGGTAGCATTGCCGGCTTGCGGTAGATAGCCAGCGCCGTGCCCATGATAGCCACCCCGATGCCGCCCATAATGGCGCCCTTATTGGGGAAGATAACCATGTGCAGAAAGCCACCCAGCGTAGCCTCCAGAAACCCCCAGATGGAGCCAAAGACAAGGATGCCGATGATAAAATGCAGCAGACCCCGCCGGCTACCAGTCCCGCCTTCCGAAGCCTCAACCATGCGCCCTACTCGCCCTGCCTTTCTCTATCCGTGTTCAGCCCAGTGGAGGGTAGCATGTCCCCGGTGTCAATGTCAACCAGGACACCCTCACAGCCAACGGCTACCTCAAGGACATCATCAGGGTGGCACCTGATTATCTCCCTGCCGCCAATGTCTCCCTCAAGCCGGAGCAGCTCATCCCGGTACCGGGCGGCAAAGATAACCGGGTGTCCCCGCCTGCCCTGATAGACCGGTATGACAATGCCTTTATCACCGGTATTAAAGGCGGACAGCAACTGGTTAATGGTCTGGCTATCAATAAACGGCTGGTCGGCTAGAGCCAGCATGATTCCCGGCGCCTCATCGCCAATCAGCTTCATACCGGCAATGATGGAGGTGCTCATCCCCTGCCGGTAGGCGGGATTTATGGCGACAGTAACCGGGCTGCCGGCTATCCGCCCGGCTATTTCCCCGGCTCTATGCCCCAGTACCACAATAACCTCACCCACCCCGGAACCCAGGAAATTGGCTACGGTTCTCTCCAGAACGGTGGTCTCTCCCAGAGCCACCAGCTGCTTTGGTCTGCCCAGGCGTTTTGATTCCCCGGCGGCGAGGATTACCGCTGATATCGCGGGGGTACACCCCTGCCCGGCGGCGGATGCGGCACCGCTACCTGATGTCGGCATGATAGCTCTGCAGCGACCGGACACCCGCCTTGCCCTGGCGATAGGCGGCAACCCCCTTGCCCGCCGCATTGGCTGCCGCCAACGTCGTGATGTAGGGCACCTTGTACTTAATTGCCGCCTTGCGGATGTAGGAGTCGTCATACTGGCTCAGCTTGCCGCTCGGCGTATTGATAACCAGCTGAATCTCCCCGTTCTTGATCCCGTCCACAATGTTGGGCCGCCCCTCGTGCATCTTAAGGACGGCTTCAGCGGCAATCCCCTGGCTGGCGAGGAACTGCTGGACGCCCTGCGTTGCCTTGATATTAAAACCAAGCGCGGCAAACTGCCGGGCTACCGCCACTACCGCGGGGCGGTCCTCACTTGACACCGTTATCAGAACTGTCCCGCCGGCGGGAAGCTGCTGCTGCGCCGCCTCCTCCGCCTTGTAAAAGGCAAGCCCGAAGGAATCGGCAATCCCCAGCACCTCGCCGGTGGAGCGCATCTCCGGTCCCAGAATGGGGTCTACCTCGGGAAACATGGGGAAGGGAAAAACAGACTCCTTTACCCCGAAATGAGGAATCTTCCGCGGCTTGAGGTCAAGCTCGGCAAGCCGGCGCCCCATCATAACCTGTGTCGCCAGGCGCGCCATGGACACATCACAAACCTTGGAAACCAGCGGCACCGTCCGTGAGGCGCGCGGATTGGCTTCCAGCACGTAGACCACGCCGTCAGCAATGGCGTACTGCATGTTCATCAAGCCGACAACATGAAGCTCCCGGGCAATTTTCCGGGTATACTCGTTGATGGTTTCAATGTGCCCGGGGGATATGCTGACGGGGGGAATAACGCAGGCGGAATCACCGGAGTGGACGCCGGCTAGCTCAATGTGCTCCATGACCGCCGGCACAAAGGCGTCCGTGCCATCGGCGATGGCGTCCGCCTCCGCCTCAATGGCGTTCTCCAGA
>CAZFCV010000105.1:0-4963 GCA_964517985.1 uncultured Dehalococcoidales bacterium
GATTTACCAGAACCTGGTGCGCTCCGCCTATCCGGATGCCCCGGACAGCGTGCACCTGACCGATTTTCCGGCAGCGGATAAAGCCAGGATTGACGGGCAGCTCGCCGATGATAACCGCCTGGCGATGAAGGTAGCCAGCCTGGGGAGGGCGGCGCGGAGCCAGGCCGGTATCAAAGTGCGCCAGCCATTGGCTGAGGTTGTTGTCAGTGTAGCAGGTAGTGAGGAACAGCAGAGTCTAGAGCGGCTGAAGCCTCAGATTCTGGAAGAACTTAATGTCAAGGATTTGAGAATTGCCGGACTGAAGGAAGTGATGGAACTTGGTGAGCAGAGTTATGCAACCAGGGATTATAGGACAAGGTTGAGTGCGAAAAGACCATTTGTAGTTCATACCGAGGGTGTTTATTCGGTGGCTATCCCCACTGAGATTCCCCCGGAGCTTCAGGCGGAGGGGGTGGCGCGGGAGATAGTGCGCCGTTTGCAGACAATGCGCCGCTCGGCGGGGTTTGATATTGCCGACCACATTACTACCTACTACCAGGGGGAGGATTACATAAAGCAGGTGGTGGCTGATTTCGCCGGCTATATCAAGCAGGAGACCCTGTCCCGTCAGCTTGTCTTCGGGGCTGCCGGCGAGGGCGCTTACCGCGAAAGCCACAAATTAAGCGGGCATGAGATAACGCTGGCGGTGGAAAAGGGGGGCGGCTAGCCTAGGGGGGCGGTCTTTCCGCAAGGGTGACGGAGACGGTCTCCCGGCTATCCCCGTGCCAGAAGGTCAGGCTTATGTCCTGCCCGACCCGGCGGGAGAGTATTGCCTGTATCAGGTCATCGGCACCGGTTATCTCTTCGTCATCAAAGCCGGTGATGACATCCCCCTGCTGAATCCCGGCTTGGGCGGCAGGGCTGTCGGGGGCGACCTCGGTGACCAGCGCCCCCTGGTCTACCGCCAGCCCGAATTGCCGGGCTGTCCCCGGGTCAACCGGGTAGAGCACCACCCCCAGCCAGGGACGGGTTACATAGCCGGTGGTGACCAGCTCCTCAATAATGGGGGCGGCGGCTCTGATGTTTATGGCGTAGCCCAAGCCCTCAACGCCGACCTGGGAAATCTTGACGCTGGTAATGCCGACAATCTCCCCCGCCATGTTCACCAGTGGGCCGCCGCTGTTACCGGGGTTGATGGCGGCGCTGGTCTCAATAAGGCCGTAGAGCGTCTGCCCCGAGGAGACCGATACCGGGACATCCAGACGGCTCACTATCCCTTCTTTGGCACTTATTCCCAGTCCCAGCGGGTTGCCGATGGCAACCACCCAGTCACCAACCCTTAAGGAAGAAACATCGCCGACCATGATTGCCGGTAGCCCCCGGGCGTCAATCTTGATGACGGCAATGTCGGTGAGGGGGTCTGTTTTGATATCTGTTGCCGCAAAGACCCGGTCGTCACCGAGGGTTACCGTGACCGTCTCGGCTCCTTCAACCACGTGGTTGTTGGTCACGATAATCCCGCTTTCGTCAATAATCCACCCCGAGCCTGCCCCCTGCTGGGTAAAGGGGCGGTTGAAGATATCAAGGGTTACCACCTCGGTGCTGATGGCGACTACCGAGGGCCTGACCCTGGCGACCACGTCGGCAATAGCTGGCAGGAGTGACGGTTCCCCTTGCGGGAGTGGTAATGCCCAGTCGGGGTCAATCGGGGAGGGGGTGGTGGCAGGGTCGGCTGGTGGGCTTGGCGGAGGAGGGGCGATTGCATCGGGCAGCAACTGACAACCTGTCCCCAGGAGAAGGGCTGCGGTGAGAAGGATAATGGCTAATAGATAACGCAGCTTTGCCCTTTTCATAGCTATTATATTATAGCATAGCAGATAATTGTTAATATCCGGTTAAAGATATTAACCCCCCTTTTTAATGAGCCAGGGGAGCCGGGTCATACCCGGCTCCCCTGGCTGGTTTGTTTAGACGGCGGGCACCTCGGGCAGGGATGCCAGCGCCTCTTTTACCTTCTCTTCGGGGTATTCGTAGTCGGTAAGTTTGCCGGACAGGTAGGACTCATAGGCAGCCATGTCAAAGTGCCCGTGTCCGCTGTGAGCCAGCAGGATAACCTTTGATTCACCGGACTCCTTGCACTTGAGGGCTTCGTCAATGGTTACCCGGATGGCGTGATTGGTCTCCGGGGCGCTGATAATGCCCTCGGTGCGGGCAAAGGTAATCCCGGCTTCAAAGGTTGCTACCTGAGGCACCGCGGCAGCTTCAACAAACCCCAGTTTGTGCAGGTGGCAGATAATGGGCGCCATGCCGTGATAGCGCAAGCCGCCGGCGTGGACTGGTGGCGGTATGAAGTCATGGCCAAGGGTGAACATCTTGGCAATCGGGGCAATCCCGGCGACATCGCCGTAGTCATAGGCGTACAGCCCCTTGGTCAGGGTGGGACAGCTGGTAGGCTCGACGTTGATGATGCGCAGGTTCGGTTTTTTACCCTTGATTTTGTCCCTGACAAAGGGCAGGTACATCCCGGCAAAGTTGGAGCCGCCGCCGACACAGCCGACGATGATATCCGGGTAGTAGCCCGCCATCTCCATCTGCTTCATGGCTTCCTGTCCGATGATGGTCTGGTGCATCAGGACATGGTTGAGCACGCTGCCCAGGGAGTAATGGCTATCCTCACGCGGGGCGGCATCCTCCACCGCCTCGCTGATAGCCAGCCCGAGGCTGCCGGGGCAGTCGGGGTCTTTAGCCAGCATGTTGCGGCCGGTTTGGGTATCCGGGCTGGGGCTGGCTACGCAGGTGGCTCCCCAGGTCTCCATCATGATGCGGCGGTAGGGCTTCTGGTTGTAGCTAATCTTGACCATGTAGACCTTCAGCTCTATACCGAAGCAGGCGCAGCCAAAAGCCAGAGAGCTGCCCCACTGCCCGGCACCGGTCTCGGTGGTGATGCGCTTTACGCCTTCTTTTTTATTGTAGTATGCCTGGGCGACGGCAGTGTTGGGCTTGTGGCTTCCTGCCTGGCTGGTTCCCTCGTATTTATAGAAGATTTTGGCGGGGGTATCCAGCGCCTTCTCCAGCCGGTATGCCCGGTGCAGGGCGGTGGGTCTCCAGGTGTGGTATATCGCCTGCACCTCCTCGGGGATGTCAATGTGGCGCTCCTGACTGACCTCCTGCATGATAAGTGCCATGGGGAAGAGCGGCGCCAGGTCATCGGGCCCCATTGGTTGCTTGGTTACCGGGTGTAGATATCGCGGTAGCGGCTCGGGCACGTCAGCCTGGATATTGTACCACTGCGTTGGCATATCCTTTTCATTGAGCAGAAACCTTGCCTTTTCCATTGCTTTCTCCTTTCCTTTTGTTTCTATCGGTGGCTATCTTATCTTCTGTTCTAGCCCCGGCGGGGCCACTGTCTTGACAGAATAAACATAGCTTTACCTCCTTAAATTAAGAAACCTCCCAGCCCCCCTGAAGGGGCGGAAGGTTCACTTCCACGGTGCCACCCTTCTTAGCCTGTCCCAGAACCGGGACTAACGGCTATCTCTGCCCGGTACAGAGCCTCCCCGGCTCGATACCCTGGGGTCTGATAACGCTCCCCTGGCGGCAAAGCCTACTTGCGGGCAAATCACGCCTGCTTTCGGTTTGCGGCTCCCAGGTCCATTCACCTTCTGCGCCGGCACCGGCTCACACCTTGCCCGGCTCTCTAAAGCCTCGCTGGAGGGCTACTAGTCCTGTTCGCAGCCTTTAGCCGATTATGTTTGTTACTAAATATAACAGGCGGTCTGCCGTTTGTCAATAGGGCTCCGGCTCGGGGGCTGTTTTGTGCCCGTCCCTTCTTTCCGCCACCGTGTCACCGGGGAGCTCGCTTTGCAAAGAAAGCTAAACCCTGCTAAACTAGCCTTAATCAAAATCACTTTCCGGCGGAGGGGATATTGCCCACCAGCAAGCAGATAATAGAGAAGGCGAGGGGTGAGGCACGGGCGGTACTGACCGAGCTGGAGGCAAAGGAGCTGCTCCAGCAGGCGGGGATAGGGGTTGTTGATACCCGGCTGGCGGCATCCCGGGAGGAGGCAATCGCCATAAGCCGGCAGCTTGGCTTCCCGGTGGTATTGAAGATAGCCTCACCGGATATTACCCACAAGAGTGATGCCGGTGGCGTCCGGCTGGGGCTGGAGACGGCAGGGCAGGTGGGCAAGGCTTATGACGATATCCTGGCGGCTGCCCGGCGGGGCTACCCGGGGGCGGTGATTTACGGCGTGTCGGTGCAGAAGATGGCTCGCCCCGGGGTGGAGGTGATTATCGGCATGTCCCGGGACGCCCAGTTTGGTCCGGTGCTCATGTTCGGGCTGGGCGGGATACTGGTGGAAATCCTGAAGGATGTCTCCTTCCGTATCGTGCCCCTGGCCAGAAGGGATGCCGGGGAGATGCTCAGGGAGATAAAGGGTTACCCCATCCTTGAGGGCTATAGAGGGCAGGAAGCGGTTGATATCCCCAATCTGGAAGACCTGCTGCTGAAGGTCTCCCGGTTTGTGGAGGAGAACCCCGGGATAAGGGAGCTGGACATAAACCCTGTCTTTGCCTACAGTGACGGTGCTGTAGCTATAGATGCCAGAGTAATCCTTGAGGAGGCAGGCTCGTGAACCTGAAACAGATGCTGGAGGAGACGGTGCGGCGCTACCGGGACAAGACGGCGCTCGCCCTGGGGGAGCGTCGGCAGTCCTACGGACAGCTGGATGAGGAGTCAAACCGGGTCGCCAATGCCCTGACGGGTATGGGGGTGGGCAAGGGTGACCGGGTAGCCATGCTGATGTCCAACAACCTGGAGTTTGTTGCTATCTACTTCGGCATAGTCAAGATTGGCGCCATCGCTGTTCCCCTTGACCCCAAGTATAAGCCCACCGAGCTGTCCGCCCTGTTCAATGATTGCCAGCCGAGGGTTCTGGTGACCGAGAGCGCGCTGCTGGAGCCGATACTACTGGCGCTACCGGGG
>CAZFCV010000106.1:0-4866 GCA_964517985.1 uncultured Dehalococcoidales bacterium
GGTGGGTGGAGAAATAAACAGGGCAGGGGAACAGGAGGGATAGGTTCCTAAATAACCTCAGACGATGTCTTTCAGTGCCTGCTCCAGGTCGGCGGGCAGCTCGGAGGTGAACTCCACGTATTCGCCGGTGGCGGGGAGGTGGAAACCAAGGCGCCGGGCGTGGACGAACTGGCGCGATAGGTGGGGGGACTTTACCCCGTACACCCGGTCGCCGACCACCGGATAGCCGATGGCAGCCAGGTGGACCCGTATCTGGTGGGTGCGCCCGGTCTCCAGCCCGACCTCAAGCAGGGTACAGTCACCAATATATCTAGCCACCTTATACTCGGTGCGGGCTTCCCTGCCTCCAGACACCACCGCCATCATCTTCCGGTTGCGCGGGTCACGCCCGACAGGTGCCTCAATAATACCGGTCTCCGGGGTGAGGTGCCCCTTGACCAGCACCAGATAGACCTTCTCCACCACGCGGCTCTTGAACTGCTCGGCAAGGTTAAGCTGGGCAACGCTGTTCTTAGCCACCAGTATCACCCCGGAGGTGTCCTTGTCCAGCCGGTGGACAATCCCGGGCCGCAGCGAGTCACTGATATCCGCCAGGTGGGGAAAGTGGGACAGAATGGCGTTGACCAGGGTATGCGCCGGGTGCCCCGGTGCCGGGTGGACGGTTAGCCCGGCGGGCTTGTCTATGACCAGAACATCGTCATCCTCATAGAGGATTGCCAGCGGGATAGGCTCCGGCAGCAGGGGACTGGGGGGCGGGGGCGGGATAGTAACGTCTATGCTGTCACCGGCGTTGAGTTTAAGCCCGGGCTTAGCCACCTTGCTATTGACCGTTATATAGCCATCAGCAATGAGCCTCTGCACCTGCGTGCGGCATAGCTCCGGGCACTGCTCGGTGACATACCTGTCAAGGCGGAGCCCTTTCTGAGCCGCCACAAGGCTGTAGCTCTTAAGACTGCTGGTCAAACCACCCCGTTACAAAGTGAGTTTTATGCCTCGCCCGCCCTCACCGGCGGGCGGTTTGCCGCTTCCCGGTTCTAACCGAGGAGAGCAGCAAGTAAGCAAATAGAATGGCACCAACGACTACGGCGGAATCGGCAATATTAAAAGCGGGCCAGACAGTGAAGTCAATGAAGTCAGTAACATAGCCGAAGCGTATCCGGTCAACCAGATTGCCGATAGTGCCGCCCAAAACCAGACCGAGGGCTACCCGGCTCAGGGCGCTATTGAGAAAGGGGAAGCGGCGAAAAATAAAAAAGACATAGAGCAGCAGAAGAACAATGCCGATAAGGGTAACCACACTCAATGAGAATGCCTGCCCCTGAAACAGGCCAAAGGCAGCCCCGGTATTCTGGACATGGGTTAACCGGAACCATCCTGCCTCCAGAAACGATTGCCCCAAAGCGAGATGAGAGCGGATCCATTCCTTGGTAAGCTGGTCAGCAACCGCCACCAGTAGCGCAATGAGAAAGAAGAGGAAAATCTGCCATTTGCCCGTCGGGCTACTTGCCTTTGGCATTCTTCGCCTGCAGAGCTTTGCACTTCAAGCAGAGGGCAGCCTGGGGAAGTGCTTCTAATCGGGCAGGGTCTATCGGTTGACCGCAATTGTCACACGAGCCATAGGTACCGTTTTCAAACTTGACTAGAGCGTGCTCCACCTCAGCCAGCTGGTCTCTAATCTGCTTCTCCAGGGCTAGCCGCTTTTCCAATTCAAAGCTTTCGGTAGCCTCCTCCTCCCTCTTGCCAAAGGGGCTACCCTCTCGCCTTTCGTCCGTGGGGCGAGCATTAGCTTCTAATTGCTCCAGTTCTTCAATTAAGCGTTTCTGCACACTCTCCAAATGAGAGCGGAACAGGTTGAAGCTACCGGTCACTTCTCCATCCTCCCGTTCACCAGCCAGCCATGGCAGGCAGGTGAACTATTATACTAGGCACTAACCCAATACAGCAAGGTTTAAAAATACAGTGCCCAACCGACCAGTCAAAGGTACCACCAGAATAGCTACAAAAAAGTGAGCCATCCTACTCAGGCACATCTACCCGCTCACTGTAGCCAGACACTGAAGTGCTAATACAATATGTTAATTATATCCTGCCAAATAAGTGTACCCCATAAACCCCTTTTCGTCAATGCCTCAAGTGTAACCGGCTCAAAAACCCTGAGGGTAAAGCCCAAATAGCCCTCCGGAGCAGCAAGACTTGACTTTACACCCTCCAACAAGTATAGTGAAAGTATAGTAGTTATCTTGGTTCAGTGTCGCTCTAAAGCTTCACTTTCCAACACGTGCCTGACCCTGGAAACTAGTCCAGACAACCCTTTAACTCGGCAAGGTTTTTAGGACGGGAGACTGCACTGAAGACCAAAGGATAACAAATTTTGAGGAGGTGCAGTCCATGTCCCCGAAAGACAAAACACTGACCTGCCGTGATTGTGGGCAAGAGTTCGCTTTCACGGTTGGCGAGCAGGAGTTCTACGCCTCCCGCGGGCTACTGAATGACCCCAGTCGCTGCCCCGAGTGCCGGACTGCCCGGCGCCGGGAAGGCAGGAGTGGCTATGGTGGCTCACGGGAATCCTACTCGGCAGTATGCGCCGCCTGTGGCACGGAAACGACCGTGCCATTTGAACCCACCGAGGGGCGACCAGTCTACTGCAAAGAGTGCTACGTGAAAATGAAAAGAGACGGCTAATATCCACCACGGCTGGATTGCTACCCCCGGATATTACAGTATAGCTATTTTACAATCTCTCTAACCCCACTTTTTAAGCCTTCTTCCCGAAAAGAAGGAGAGAGTCAGCATGTCCTGGCTCTCTCCCTCACAAAAGCCCGCTTAGAGCGGCCAGCCGCTACCTCAAGCCATATTACAGCAGCGAGGGAATCGCTGTTGCCGCATCCAGCAGCTCCTTAATCCTGGTGTCAACCTCCACCTGCCGCCTCTCCTGCTCCCGGGCAAGGTTGGGAAACTCGTCATAGTATCTCCGCACCTTCTCCACATCCTTGAGCTTGGAGAGGATGGTGGTGATTCTCAGCGTGCCCCCCTCCCCCCGGGGATAGTCACCGTACCTGATTACCGCCTCCGGGGCGACATCCTTCAGGTAGTCGCCAAGCTCCTTGACCAGGTCCATGTTCATCTCTACCGTCGGTGCTGACAGCAGGTAGAGGGCACTACAGGAGTCTCTGGTATTGCACTTGAGGGACAGGTTGCTTATCGCCTCACCCATCGCCTCCAGCCCCCTGTGGGTCTCGGTGCTCTTCTTTATGAAGTTGCGTGTCCGTAAAAAGGGAACCTTGACCCCGTTAAGCTGCGACCGGCCATAGCCCAGCACCGTCCACCCGGACAGGGTCTGACCGATGTCCCCGGCATCAAGCAGCCGGGAGCCAATATATTTCGCCTTCTTCTCCTCGCCGGCACACAGCAAATCATAGAACGGCTCAGCAATCAGCTTGTTGATTGCCGCCACGTTATTCACCAGGGAGGCATCCTTCCGGACATACCTCTGGTTATCCACCAGGAACACGGCATCAGACACCGAGAAAATGGCTTTGAGGCACGTCGCCGAGTTATGAATCGTCCTTGCCTCCGTCCTCTCTTCATGCTCAAAGGGGAGGACAACAAGGGAATAAACCGGCTTCTCATCAAAGCGCTCCCTTATTGCCTGCGCCATTACCGGAATTGAGCCAGAGCCGGTGCCGCCGGCAGCGCCGGCAATAAGCAAGAAGGCATCGGCTTCATAAAACCGGTCCGCCGACCTCACGGCATCTATAACCTTATCGCTATCCTGCCGGGCTATCTCCGCCCCCACCTCATTTACCTTGCCGACCCCGTGGCTGCCTGTCTTGCGATTCCCGATCAGGATCCGGTGCTGATAGTCTGATTTTATGCCGGACAGGCTGCTCAAATCAGCAGCATCAGTATTCACGGCAAAGACACCGGGGGTTATCTCAATCCCCCGCTGACGGCGCGCCCTTCTGTTCAGCCGACTGAACTCGTCGGCAACCTTGCTACCGCACTGTCCAAAACCAACAACAACTAGCTTCATTTCTCACCTCCATATTAATCGGGCTTCAGTTCAAGCCCCGCTTCCAGCGGGTCTATGCCCGATACAATTCTAACCCATGCCCGCCGAATGTAAATAGGGAGATAGTAGCCCCCGGTGCTAGTACTATAGAGGGTCAGACGGCTAAAAGTTGCCGGGCTATGCCGCCGGCTTTATACTAAAGGCAGGGAGAAGCCCTTACCGCAGAAAAGGAGGTATGCCCGCGATGACGATTGCTTTTTCCGGTAACGAGCTAATCAACATTGCCATAGGCATTGAGGAGAGGGGGATTGCCTTCTATGATGTCATGAGCCGCTCAACGGAGGACGCCTCCGCCCGCACCGCCTTTCAGCATCTGGCAGAAATGGAACGGGAGCACATCCACATCTTCCAGGGTATGCTTGATGAAGCCGATAAATATCAACCGGCACCACCCGGCGATGTGGAATACGCCGCCTACCTTCGGGCACTGGTGGATAACGCTGTCTTCACCGATGACATGGCAACCAGTGAAACGGTCAACCACGCCGAGAGCACCGTTAAGGCTGTGGAGCTAGCCATAGGCGCCGAAAAGGACTCCATCCTGTTCTACCACGCCATGAAAGAGATAATGCCCCGGCAAGCACAGCCCATGGTGGACAGGGTAATAGCCGAGGAAAAAGGGCACCTAAGGCAGCTCTCCGAGCTGAAGAAGAAGCTGCCCGCCCCCTGACCGCCCAAAGAGACCGGACTATTAGCCTCAGGCTTGGGATTCACAATCATTTCCTTGAAGCCAGGGGCTCTTGCGGTGTAGAATTAGCTAACTTTTCTAAAAATTGGTCAACTTTTTCCGGTTG
>CAZFCV010000107.1:0-4831 GCA_964517985.1 uncultured Dehalococcoidales bacterium
CCTCTCCAGAATCCCTCCGCTGGGGGAATGTCCGGAGAGAAAGTCAAAGAGAGGCGAAGCCTCTCTTAAAAAACCTCCTCCCCCTCTCCTTCCCAAGGAGAGGGGGATACAGGGGGTGAGGTTGTTAACCAATATCTAGAAAGGTAGCCATGACGGAAGCAGCAAGATATGAGATGCCCAAAGCCTATGAGCCGGGCAGGGTTGAGCAGAAGTGGTACCAGTTCTGGCTGGAGAAGGGCTACTTCACGCCGGAGATTGACCCCCGGAAGGAGCCCTTCGTTATCATTATGCCGCCGCCGAACGTTACCGGCGAGCTCCACATCGGTCATGCCCTGACGGCAACGCTGGAGGACATTATGACCCGCTGGCACCGCATGAGGGGTGAGCCGGCGCTGTGGCTGCCCGGGGTTGACCATGCCGGTATTGCCGCCCAGGTGGTCGTGGAGCAGCTGCTCGCCGAGGAGGGGCTTACCCGGCACCAGCTGGGCAGGGAAAAGTTCGTTGCCCGGATGTGGCAGTGGGCGGAGCAGTGCCGTAAGACGATTGCCGGGCAGCACCAGAGGCTTGGTATCTCCTGTGACTGGAGCCGGGAGCGCTTTACCCTGGACGAGGGACCGAGCCGGGCAGTGCGCACCGCCTTTTTCCGTCTCTATGAAAAGGGGCTGATATACCGCGGGGAGCGCATTATTAACTGGTGCCCCCGCTGCGCCACGGCTATCTCCGACCTGGAGGTGAACCACCGGGAGATAAACGGGCACCTCTACCATGTCCGCTACCCCCTGGCGGATGGTGATGGTTTTATTACGGTAGCCACCACCCGCCCGGAGACGATACTCGGCGATACCGCCGTTGCCGTCAGCCCCGATGATGAGCGCTTCAAGGCGCTGATAGGGAAGAAGGTCATTCTTCCTGCCGTGAACCGGGTGATAGCCATTATCGCTGATGAGGCGGTTGACCCTGAGTTTGGCACCGGCGCCGTTAAGATTACCCCCGCCCACGACCCGGTGGACTTTGAGGTGGCGGAGCGGCAGGGGTTACCGCTGGTCAATATCATGAACCTGGATGCTACCATGAATGAGAATGCCGGTCCCTATGCCGGTCTGGAGCGCTTTGCCTGCCGCCAGGCGATACTCGCCGACCTGGAGAGGGACGGGCTTCTGGTCAGGGTGGAGCCCTATAGCCACTCGGTGGGGCACTGCGACCGCTGCCAGACTACCATTGAGCCGGTCGCCAGCCAGCAGTGGTTCGTCAGGATGCCGCCTCTGGCGAAACCCGCCATTGAGGCGGTCACCGGCGGGCGCATCGCCATTATCCCGGAGCGCTTTACCAAGGTCTACCTCAACTGGCTAGAGAATATCCGTGACTGGTGCATCAGCCGCCAGCTGTGGTGGGGGCACCAGATACCGGTGTGGTACTGCGGTGACTGCGGGGAGCTGACGGTATCTATTGAGGACGCTCACTCCTGCCAGCACTGCGGCTCAGCCAGTATAGAGCAGGACCCGGATGTCCTGGATACCTGGTTCAGCTCATCGCTGTGGACTCACTCCACCCTGGGCTGGCCCGATGATACCGAGGACCGGCGCTACTTCTATCCCACCACGGTGATGGAGACCGGCTACGATATCCTCTTCTTCTGGGTTGCCAGAATGATTATGATGGGGCTGGAGGATACCGGCGATATCCCCTTCCGCACCGTTTACCTTCACGGTCTGATACGTGACGAGAAGGGGGAGAAGATGAGCAAGGTCAGGGGCAACGTGCTCAACCCGCTGGATACCCTGGAGGAGTATGGCACCGATGCCCTGCGCTTCGCCCTGTCCACGGGGACAACCCCGGGCAACGACATCAAGCTGACCACCGCCCGGCTGGAGGCGGGGCGCAACTTCGCCAACAAGCTGTGGAACGCCACGCGCTTCATACTCCGGATCCTTGCCTCCCGGAACGAACCGGCATCAGCCTTACCCCCGGCGGAGACGCTGCCGGTGGAAGACCGCTGGATTTTAAGCCGGCTCGGTCGCACCGTAGCCAGCGTGACCAGTCTGATGGAGGGCTTCCAGTTTGGCGAAGCCCACCGCCAGCTCTACGAGTTCCTCTGGGGTGAGTTCTGCGACTGGTATATTGAGATAGCCAAGATTCGCCTTCGCTCTGGTGGGGAGGCGCCGTCCCCCCTGCCGGTTCTGGTCCCGGTTATGGAGACCTCGCTCCGTCTGCTGCACCCCTATATGCCCTTCGTCACCGAGGAGCTGTGGCAGGCTCTCCGGGAGCACTCCGCTTCGCCTGCCGAGTCCATAATGATTGCCCCCTACCCCGGCGCCGGGCAGTTTGCCGCTGACCCCGGGGCGGAGACGGTTATGGGGGCGGTAATAGAGATAGTCCGCGCCATCCGCAATGCGCGGGCACAGCACGGGGTGGAAAGCACCCGCTGGATTGAAGCCCGGGTACACGCTGGCAGTCTGACGGCGGCGATTGGCGCCCATTCCGGGGCGATTGAGACCCTGGCACGGGCAAGGCCGGTCACCTTTTTTGCCACCCGGCAGGAGGCGGCGCCGGGAAAGGATACCCTCGTTCTGGTGCTGAAGGACTGCGACGTGGTTATACCGATGGAGAGCATGGTTGACCTGGCGGCGGAAGGGGCAAGGCTGGGGAAGGAAATAGAGAAGATGCGGGCTGAGGTGGCTCGCCTTGCCGCCCGGCTTGGCGATGGCACCTTCCTGAGCCGGGCACCGGCTTCTGTTGTTGCTCAGGAGAAGGGGAGGCTGGCAGAGAGGCAGGAGAAGCTGGAGAGGCTTGAGCAGCAGCTTGGCAAGCTCAAATCCTAGGCAGGCGGCGGGCTGGGGCGGCGGGAAAAACCCCAGAAACTGAGGCAAATTCCCCCGGAAGGGTATTGACAAAGAAATTTGACTGTGATATGCTAGGAAAACAGTTTCCTATTGCCTAGTAGGTGTATTATGGTCGGCTTTGAAACGCAAGGGGTTGAGAGGAAAGAGCTATCCATTCTGAGGATCTTGAGCGATTCTCCGGAGGAGCCGCTGGGAGCCAGGGTTATTGCCCGTCACCTGCAAGGCTTCGGGGTTGAGCTGGGGGAGCGGGCGGTGCGCTACCACCTGAAGCTGATGGATGAGCGGGGATTGACCCGGATTGTGGGCCGGGATGGGAGGCTAATCACCGGGTCCGGGATTGAGGAGATGAAGAGCGCCATGGTTAGAGACAAGGTTGGCTTGGCTATCTCCCGGATTGAGGTGCTCGCTTTCCGTACCAGCTTCAACTGGGAGGATGGCACCGGTGTCGTGCCGGTAAATGTCTCCTTTTTCCCCAAAGAGAAGTTTGCCCGTGCCCTCAGAGCCATGGCACCCGCTTTTGCCGCCGGGCTCTGTGTTAGCGACCTGGTGGCGGTAGCCCGGGAGGGAGAGCGCCTGGGGGAGGTTACTGTTCCCCAGGGGGTGGTGGGGCTAGCCACTGTTTGCAGCATCGTGGTAAACGGCAGCCTGCTCAAGGCGGGGGTGCCTATAGACTCCCGGTTCGGCGGTATCCTCCAGATTCGCAACCGGCAGCCGCTCCGCTTTGTGGAGCTGATTCACTATGCCGGCTCCTCCCTGGACCCATCGGAGGTCTTCATCAGGGCGAGGATGACCTCGGTCGGGGAGGTGGCAGCCGGCGGCAACGGGAAGATACTGGCTAACTTCCGTGAGATACCGGCTCCCTGCCGCCCGATGGCGGAGAAGGTGGCTGCCAGGCTGAAGAAGGTGGGGTTGGGGGGGCTGCTCCTGATGGGAAATACCAGCGAGACGGTGTGCGAGATTCCCGTTGAGCTTAACCGGGTCGGGGTGGTTCTCCTTGGCGGCTTGAATCCGGTGGCGGTGGCTGAGGAGGCGGGCATAGAAGTCGAGAGCCATGCCATGAGTACTGTTATTGACTACCAGAAACTAATTAAATTCGGGGAGTTGTAAGATGAAAGAGGTAAAGATTATACCATGCCTGGACATCAGGGAGGGGCGGGTGGTCAAAGGGGTGAACTTTGTCAACCTGCGGGATGCCCGTGACCCGGTGGAGGCGGCGGAAGCCTACTGCCGGGAAGGGGCTGATGAGCTTGTCTTCCTGGATATCTTCGCTACGGTGGAGAACCGGAAAACAAGGCTGGAATGGGTAAAAAGGGTCTGCGATGTGGTCACCGTCCCCTTTGCTGTTGGTGGCGGTATCGGCAGCATCGCCGATATGGCGGTGCTGATTGACCTTGGCGTGGGCAAGGTCTCCATAAACACCTCTGCCGTCAGCCGCCCCGGGCTGATAGCGGAAGCCGCCAGGGAGTTTGGCGGGGAGAGGCTGGTTGTTGCCGTTGATGGCAGAAAGAACCCGCCTAACAGCGGTCTTCCCCGGCTTGAGGTTGTGGTAAAGAGCGGCACCTACGCCACCGGGCTTGAGATTGCGGAGTGGGCAAGGCGTGTTGAGGAGCTCGGTGCCGGGGAGATATTGCTCACCAGCAAGGACGCCGATGGCACCAGGGAAGGCTATGACCTGGAGATGACCCGGGCGGTCGCCGAGGCGGTATCCATACCGGTCACTGCCTCCGGTGGTGCCGGTAAGCTGGAGCATCTCTATCAGGCGGTAGCCGAGGGGAAGGCAGCCGCCGTCCTGGCTGCTTCCATCTTCCACTTCGGGGAGATATCCATACCGGAGGCGAAGAGCTACCTCAAGGACAAGGGGATACCGGTAAGACTATAAGGAAGGGGTGTTATAGAAAATGAATCTGCAGAGACCAAACGCAAACGAGGCTACCAGAACCGCCAATCGTTCCCGCAGTGTCGTGCCCATGAGCGGTCTGTGCCCCCGCTGT
>CAZFCV010000108.1:0-4794 GCA_964517985.1 uncultured Dehalococcoidales bacterium
CCCTATCACTCAAGCTCGTTGTATTCATGTCCACGAGCTTTTTCTCCCACCCGCTGGGCAGCATCGCCGCAACGGTTAACAAGCCCAGCGGCGGGTGAGCCGCCTTCTTGGAAGCGAATTTCAAAGCATGCTTGAAACTCCAGAATGTTTCCGGATACCGGGGATAGACGAGAAGTATTTTCACGTTAAACTCCTTAGCTTAATTCTAACGGACTTTAAGATAAAAGTCCAACGGGGGAGATTAGCCCGCGGGCAAAACGGCTTTAAGATAAGGGGGCACCAACCCGGGAATAGACGCCAGGGTGAAATCCAGGCTGGTGGGGCGGGCTTACCTACCTCATTATAGCGGGTAGCCAGAGGGCTATTGCCGGGAAGGCGATAATCAGCACCATGGCGATAAGGTCACAGCCGAGGAAGGGCAGAGCCGCCCGATAGCAGTCTCCAATGGTGGTACCCTTCGGGGCTACCCCCTTCATCACGAACAGGGACATGCCAAAGGGTGGTGATGTCTGCCCCATCTCCAGGTTAAGGAGAAAGAGTATGCAGAACCACACCGGGTCAAAGCCCAGATGTGCGATAACGGGCATGAACAGGGGAAGGGTTATCATCATTATGGGGACCGGCCCCATGAACATCCCCATGAGAAATACTATTATCTGCATGGCGATGAGCAAAAGGATGGGGGCTAACGGCAGCCCCAGGGAAAACTCAATGGCGCCCTGCATGGCACCACTGCGTGCCATAACCTGGGTAAAGACCTTGGCTCCGGCAATAATGGTGAATATCATGCCGGTAACGGTAAGGGTGCCGACGAGGGACTTCTTCACTACCTGCCAGTTCAGCTTTTTATAGGCAGCAACCAGAAGGAAGGTACCGAGGGCACCGGTAGCCGCCGCCTCGCTCGGGGTAGCCCAGCCGAGGAGTATGAACCCGACCACGAAAAAGATGATGACCCCTGCCGGCAGTATGTATTTCACCGCCGAGAAAAGCTTATCGGATAGGGGGACCGAAGCCACGCCATAGCTGGGGGCAAGATGGGGCTGGAGCCGGCTGCGGATGATGATGTAGACGGCATAAAGGACTGCCATCAGCAGTCCGGGCAAAATAATCCCGATTAAAATCCGGCCGATGGAGACTCCCGCCAGGGCACCCAGGAGAACAGCCAGACCGCTGGGGGGGATCATCATTGCCAAGCCGCCGCTGCCCAGGACGGGGCCCAGGGACATGGGCTTCTTGTAGCCCTGCTTCTCCATCTCCGGCACCAGCAGCGACCCCAGCATGGCGGTAGATGCCAGGCTGGTGCCGGTCAGGGTGGAAAACAGGGTGCCGCTGGCGACGGCGAGGAAGCTCAACCTGCCCGGCAGCCGTCCAATCCACTTATCCAGGGCGTCTATCAGATTGGGGGCAATTCCGGAGTGGAACATCACCTCGCCCATGAGGATGAACAAAGCCACCGGCAGCAGGATGAAGGAGCCTATGGCTTCACGGATGCTGGGGATGAGCAGTCTTAAGCCATATTCACCGCCGAAGAGGGCAAATAGCCCGATAACGCAGACAATGAGGAAGGCAAAGGCAACCGGCATCCCGGTGAACATCAGGAACACCACTCCACCCAGGATTAGAAGCAACATTAAGTACCATTCCAATGCCATTCACCTCAACAACAGGCTTAGAAGCCCTTGGCTTCCTCTATAGCCTTACTTTTTCCTTTGGCGTCCAGCCTTTAAACCGCCCCCATGATGTAAGCCAGCGTGCGGTTACAGAATGCATGCTGCATTGTTTGCAGGTCACGGACCAATTTCTCCAGCGGAACTGCCTTGCTGGTACCAAAGCCCCCCATGATTTCGTCACAGTCCCTGATGTGCCGCGCCGCTATGTCATTGAGATAAGCCTTGGTTGACATCTCACGGGCCAGGTTGTTCTCCGTGTCCTTGGGGTTGTTGTCCAGATTCAAGGCATCCCGGTATACAAGGAACTGTGCCGCATCCTGCCTCACCTTCATCTGGGAGAGCATCGCCTTAATCGTGGGGTACTCTGTGATTGGCTTGCCGCACGATATCCGGCTTCGGGCAAAGTCAAGGGCTGTTTCATAGGCGGCGATACAGGTACCCAGGACATGGGAATTTTTGAGCAGGTTGACCTTCAACCACCCTGCCTTTAGCCCCGTAAGTCCTGCGTTCTCCTCCCCCATCCGGTATTTGGCAGGGAGGCGCATATTATCAAAGTGCAGCTCCCCGTGCACCAGCAACCGGCAGCCAAGGTGGTCGCTGACCTCGGCAACGGAAAAACCGGGCGTGTCTACCGGGACTAAAAATTGGGTAAGGCTTTCGCTTGCTTTCCCCTCCCTCGTTCTGGTAGTAAGCAGGATATAGCTGGCAACCGCCCCGTTGGAGCTCCAGTTCTTTTTCCCATTTATAATGTAGTAATCGCCGTCCCTCTCCGCCCAGGTTCTAACACAGCCCATCGGGTCGTCCCAGGCTGTTCTCAGCTCGGCGGAGGAAATATCCGGCTCGTGGAGCCCGGCAGCCATGACAATGTCCTCGTTCAGTATCCGGGGGAGGACCTCCTCTTTTAGCTCCGGAGGCAGGTTGGGGATGATTGGCCCCCACATCAGGATATGGTAGATAACAAAGGCAAAGCCCAGGTCTCCCCAGGCTATTTCCTGCTGCTGGACTACTGTATCCAGCCAGCCCAGACCGCTGCCGCCAATCTCCTTGGGCATGGTAGCCAGCCGGAACCTTCTGGCTTTCTTTAACAGCTCTGCGGGGAAGCAATCTATCGGGTTTGTCTTCCTATCAAGCTCACGAGCGGCGGGTCTTATTTCTTTCTCGGCAAACTCGTGGGCATCACGCTTAATCTCAAGCTGCTTCTCGGTTAACTGAAAGTCCATGGTAGCCCCCTTTCAATTTCCAGTCAACAAACACCAAGCCAAAAACGGCTAGGCTTTGTCAGCCTTTCCCGGTTATTCACCGCAATAAGTCTAGAAGCCCTTGGCTTCCTCTATAGCCACCTTTATCTCCGGTTTTCCCAGCCCCACAAACCTTAGAATATACCCGTATATCCGGCGCAGGAACTGGATGAAGAGGAAAAAGCTACCAATAGGAATAATAGCTAGGACATAGGCGTCAAGGAGGTCTTCCAGGTAGTAATACAGCGTGGTGCCCTCCTGAAAGCGCATAACGGTCACCTGCGTGCCGTAGACAACGAGAACCAGGCAGACAAGGGCGCAGATAACGGAGGTAATGATATTAATGATTAGCTGGGCTCTCGGTTTGAACTGGGCGGTAACCAGGTCCATTACTACATGCCGCTCCTTCCTCAGCACCCAGGCGGAGGTCAGGAAGGCAATGTACAACAGACCGATGGAGGCAACCTCAATTATGCCGAGCAGGGCGATATTAAAAATAGTCCTGGCGGTAACGGACACGACGACCATCAGCATCATGCCGATGAGGAGGATAGCCGCCAGAACGGCAAGGGTATTCAGGGTATTATCAAAAAAGACGGTGGCACTCTTGATTTTCCGCTTCATAGTTTTACACTCTCTAGCCGGGCACGACTGCAATCTAGCCCACAATAAGAGACCCGGGGAGGCATCAGGCAACCACCAAGGGGAAGTGCCTGATGCCCCCCGGACTACTAGCTATCTATCATTACCGATAGCGTAACAAAAAGCAAGTCTAGCTTATTTCAGGATAAACTTCTTCATGTTGGCAAGCTGCGTGGCGTCTAGGGAGTCCTCCATTCCCGCCAGGTTGGTCGCGTGGATGAGCTCATCAAACCACGCGGCATCCGCGGGCCAGAACTGGACTATCTCCACGCCCTCATCACGCGCTGTCTGGAAGCCGCCTGCCCGGTAGTCATCGTAGAAGGCGACCAGGTCTGGTTCCATGCTCCAGAGCGCCTGGAACATCAAGTCCTGTAGCTCCGGAGGCAGGCTTTCAAACTTTGCCTGGTTCATCGTGAGGACGATAGAACCGGAGTTAATGGGATGGTCAATCAGGTGGGTCGCTATCTCGAACAGCCCATCAGCCGCCATTGAGCCCGGCGGTGTGCAGACGGCATCAATCGTGCCCCGTTCCATTCCGGTGTACTCTTCCTCAATATCAAACGGAACCATGCCGATCTTTGTCAGGATGTCTTCGGTGAAGGGGGGTGTGGATACCTGTAGCCCGGCAAGGTCAGTCGGTGTGTTTATGGCGCGTGAGGTCTTAACAACGGTATAGAACGGGTCTAGCCACTTTGTCCTGCCCAGCCAGACGGTATTCCAGGTATCCTTATGGCGTTCATTCATGTACTCGTACATACCGCGCTCTCGCTCCACCCAGGCAGGGACTTCGGACATGGGTAGAATCATGGTTTCTGGTATTTCGCCCCTGTAGGCATGGGCGCGGTTGAGGGCTATATCAATGACACCGTCTTTCACCGCTTGGTGCTGTTCACGGCCGGGGACTATATCCGGTCCGCCTATCCAGTCAATGATAATCTGCCCGTTGGACATTTCGGCAACGCTGTCGGCATACATCTGCATCGGCTCGACGCCCTTCATGCCCTTGGGCTGGAATGAGACGGCCTCAAAGGTGTATGTTTCTGCTGGAGGTGGTGGTGGTTCGCCATCATCAGTTGGCGGCGGTGGCGGCGGTGGCGGTGGTGTGTCGTCTGCGGGACAACCGACCAGGATTACGCTGCTCAGCAATAAAATTGCCAGAATCGCAATAAATACCTTCTTCATTTACCTCTCCTTTCCAGGTGATTTCACTATCAGCATTAAACTACATTCTGTCAACCCATTTC
>CAZFCV010000109.1:0-928 GCA_964517985.1 uncultured Dehalococcoidales bacterium
TTTACTTCAAGCTGGAGGGCTGCAACCCCACCGGTTCCTTCAAGGACCGCGGAATGGTGGTTGCCGTGGCTAAGGCGGTGGAGGCGGGGAGCAAGGCTATTACCTGTGCCTCAACCGGCAATACCAGTGCCTCCGCCGCTGCCTATGCTGCCTATCTGGGGCTCAGTGCCGTTATCATCGTGCCCGAGGGCAAGATTGCCCTGGGCAAACTCGCCCAGGCTATTGTCTATGCCGCCCGGATAATCACCATTGACGGGAACTTTGACCAGGCGCTGGAACTGGTGCTGGCTCTAACCGATAGACACCCGGTCACCCTGGTAAACTCGCTCAACCCCCACCGCCTGGAGGGGCAGAAAACGGCTGCCTTTGAGATTGTTGATGCCCTGGGCGATGCCCCTGACTATCTCTTCATCCCGGTGGGTAATGCCGGCAATATCACCGCCTACTGGAAGGGCTTTACCGAGTACCACCAGAAAGGCAAGGCGAGCCAGAAGCCCAGGATGATGGGCTTTCAAGCCGAGGGGGCGGCGCCTATCGTCCGCGGCTATGTTATTGAGAGTCCGGAGACCGTTGCCTCGGCAATACGGATTGGCAACCCGGCAAGCTGGCAGCAGGCAGCCCAGGCTCGTGACGAGTCGGGGGGCGTTATTGACATGGTGAGCGATGGCGAGATTCTGGCGGCGCAGCAGCTTATGGCGGCCAAGGGGGGGGTCTTTGGCGAGCCGGCTTCAGCCGCCTCCCTTGCCGGGCTCATAAAGCTCTCCCGGCAGGGGATGGACTTTTCGCAAGAGAGGGTAGTCTGTGTTATAACCGGCACGGGCTTAAAGGACACCGATACCGCCCTAGGGAGTGCCGGGAAATTCCCGGAGCTTCCCGCGGAACTGACCGCCGTGGAAAAGGCTCTGGGCTGGGATTAGCCAGAATAATG
>CAZFCV010000109.1:938-4579 GCA_964517985.1 uncultured Dehalococcoidales bacterium
GGGTAAAGTAATCAGTGAAGATGTGGGTAATTTCTCCCAGCACTATCCCCGGGTAGCCTGCGCGGTTACCGCCCATGCCCGGGGAAGGGACAACGCCATGACTGCTGCCTGGCATACCAGCCTCTCCGTTAACCCTCCACTCTACGGGGTGGCTATCGCCCCCAAGCGGTTCACCTACCAGCTTATCATGGAGAGCCGGGAGTTCGGGGTTAATTTCCTGCCCTTTGCCGCCGCCGAACTACTTGCCTCCATAGGCGGGAGCCGGGGCGGAGAGCTCGACAAGTTCCACTGCTTTGCTATTGCCCGGGGCGAGGCGGTAAAGACCGCCGTGCCCATCCTGGAGGATGCCTATGCTGTCTACGAGTGCCGGCTGGTTGATGACCGCGATTATGGCGACCACCGATGGCTGGTGGGGGAGATTGTCGCCACCCATGTCCGGGAAGAGTCCTTTACCGCAGACGGGATATTGAATCTGGAGGATATCAGCCCCGCCCTCTATCTGGGACAGGAGCTTTATGCAACTACAGCTGCGGCTAGCCTGAGAAGCCTTGACCGCACGCTCTATGGCAAGCGCTATAAGGAGGTCTGATTTGGTTAACGAGACTCAGATTAGGGAAGCAGTAACCTCAATCATTAAAGCCATTGGCGAAGACCCGGAAAGAGAGGGGCTACTGGGTACCCCGGAGCGTGTGGCTGAGATGTATGCCGAGCTCTTTATGGGGGTTGATACGGACCCCCGGGAGGAGCTGACGGTAGGTTTTGAAGTGGGGCACCGCGCGACGATCGTTCTCAAGGAAATCAATTTCTACTACATGTGTGAGCACAACCTCTTGCCCTTTTACGGCGTGGCTCACATCGGCTATGTCCCCAACGCCGACGGGCGCGTCGTTGGCATCAGCAAGCTCGCCCGTGTGGTGGAGATTGTGGCGCGGCGCCCCCAGCTTCAGGAGAGAATGACCTCTCAAATTGCCGATGCCATTGTGGACGGGCTAAACCCGCAGGGGGTAGCCGTTGTTATTAAGGCGGAACACCTGTGCATGATTATGCGGGGCATTAAAAAACCGGGCAGCAATGTTATTACATCTGCCATCCGGGGGCTCTTCCAACGCAAGGCAGCCAGCCGGGCGGAATTCTTCTCCCTGATACAGGGCAGCCGCTTAAGCTAATCGGATGATGGAATGGGGCGGGGCTCCTGGACCTCCATCTCCTGATCATGGCAGGTCAGGGCACCATCACCAGCCTTGGTGCATAATACCTCGGTGCCACAGACCGGGCAGCGATACCTCTTTCCTAATTGACTTGCCACTGAACCAAAGACCTCCGTGAATTTGCTCGTCTTATTTCTTTTGCTCCATGGGCTGACCACAGCACTGAATTGCGCCGTCACCACCACGGGTCACGATAACCTCAGCACCGCACTTTGCACAGCGATACCTCTTACCAACTTCGTTTGCCATACCGTAACCACCCTTCTATGGATTAAGGCTTCACGTCCCTGTTATCCTCAACCAAGACTATTATAAATGATTTCCGGAATTGCTGTCAAAGGCAATTACTCGCCCATAATTTGCAGTATTACCTCTCTGCTACGGGAGCGGTTATCAAAATCAACCACGATTATCTGCTGCCAGGTGCCCAGGAGCAGCCCCCGGTTACGGAACGGCACCACCAGAGAGGAGCCCAGCAGTGAGGCACGGACGTGTGAGTGCCCGTTGCCATCACCCCAGCGGCGGTCATGGTCATAGGGGATATCCGGCGGGACGGTGCGCTCCCACATGCGCTGGAAATCAGAGACCAGCCCAGGCTCAAACTCAATGGTGGATATGCCGGCGGTGGAACCGGGAATAAACAGGGTGACCGTCCCGCTGTTCACCTCCGTCTCCGCCAGCTGCTGTTCTACCCGGGATGTAATATCTATAATGTCACCGCGCCCGTTGGTCGGAAAGCTAATCTTCCTGGTGACTACCATAATTTTCTACCTCCTGGCTAGCCGTCCCGCCCATCCCAGAGAATATCCCCAAGCTCAAACACGGGCCCGTCTCGGCAGACCTGCCTCAGCCCGCCTTTTGTCCTCACCGTGCACCCGTAGCAGGCGCCGAGCCCACAGCCCATCCTCACTTCCAGGGAGACCAGGACAGGCTTGTTTTTTAGCTCCGGCATCTGCGCCATCGTTTTATACATCGGCATGGGCCCGCAGGCAAAGACCCGGTCTGCCCAGCCAACGACATCCGGCGTCAGCAGGTCAACGACCATACCCCTCTCCCCATCGGGCGATGTGGTAATAGTCCTTGCCTCCACCCCCAGCGGCAGAAGCCCTTCGGGGTAATGCTGGGGGGGATTTGCCTCCCCGGATGGCTTGGGCTCGCCCGATGCCCCCCGCAACAGCCTCACTCCGCACCCCCGGCTTTTCGCCTGCTCCGCCAGAAAGAGCAGCGGGGCGATGCCGATGCCGCCCGCCACCAGCAGCAGGTTCCTTGCCTCTGGGGGAACGGCAAAGCCGTTGCCCAGCGGCCCGAACAGTGTCACCGTCCCGCCTTTATCGCGCCGGGAGAGCCACCCTGTCCCTTTCCCATCCTCCCACACGGCATAGAGCAAGGCGATATCGCCCCTATCGCTTACCCGGTGGATACTGAACGGGCGCGGCAACGTGCACTCATCCCCGCAGAGCACCATAACGAACTGCCCCGGCTGCGCCTCCCGGGCAATCTCCGGGCATCTCAGCCAGATAATCCAGCCACCGGATATATTCCGCCCGTGCCGGCGCTCAAGCCCCCAAAGGACCTGCTCGTTTTCAATGACCTCAGCCGATACCAGCTTCATACCAGCTTCTTCATCCCTCCAATAACAATATTACCTCAGCCAAAAATCAAGGCTTTAGATGGTTTCAAGTTTACTCCTCTTTTTAACTAGATAAATAATAATTGCAGCAGACATAGCTAACACAAACTCGGCTTCATCAACAGTTACTTTTGATGGTTCTATCCCACCATGAGCTATGGCAGGTTCATCACCACGGTAGGCATATAGTTTGATAATTGGCTCTCCTAATAGGTGAGGTATTGTTCCATTTTTTATCGCAACCCTGATAATATTATCAATTCGAGCTTCCTTATCTTTAACAATTATTTTACCTACAGATTCAACAGTAGCTACAGAATCTTTTATGCAATTTTCAACATCTGGTTTTGGGCGGATGTTAAGTGCTTTGATAGCTTTTTCAAAGAGCTCATCAGCACTTTTGAATTCAGGCTCTTTCAACAAGTAGCGTGCCTCTTTGATTTGTGCATCAATAAACCCAGAGCCAGCCTTCTCTACCTTGCCATCTCTAAGTTCAAAACCAAGCTGTTCTTCTCTAAATAAGTTGTTAACGCCTGCGCCAAATTCATTTCTACCACCCCACGGATATTCCAGATTTAACCACATAACTTGGCATATATCATAGACTTGCCACCATTCGCAATGCATAATTAGCCTTTCTATAGCAGTCGAGGCTAGGTATTCAGAATTAACACCTCTATTACGCGGGATACGTAGTGCCACGCAGATGTTTTTATAAAGGTCCAAGTACAGTAATCTTGCAGACTTTTCATACCCAAAGAATTGCTCTACTATGTGGTAAAGACCTACTCTAGCGCGTTCAG
>CAZFCV010000110.1:0-1290 GCA_964517985.1 uncultured Dehalococcoidales bacterium
ATGAAGAGATGACCGAGGAGAGGTCTATCTATAACGTGGGCACCTGCCTTAAATCCGCCTACCTGGTGGCGGACGCCGTGTTTCTGGTTGATAATCAAAGGTTTGTCCGGAAGAACCTGTCCATTAAAAACAACTTGGCTAAGATAAACAACATGGTGGCTGAGCCATTCTACAACCTGCTTTGTGCCGGCGAGGAGACAAGCTCCAAATATGTCGGCTCAAGGGTGCTGGATGCCGGCGACATAATACAGACTATCGCCGGATGGACGGTGATTGGCTACGGTAGGGCGCGGATACCACGGCTCAGGCTTCTTGGTGAGGACAGGATTCACTTCCGGGGTAAGGTGACGGAAACCCAGAAGGGTGTTCAGGCGATGAATGAAGCCATCAGTGAGTTATCGCTCAAGTGCAATGCCACCGATGCCCAGAGAGCCCTCTATCTGCTGACGGCACCGCCCGGGGAAATGAATATGGATATGATAAAGGAACTCTCCTCCGCTCTCAAAAATACGGCTACAGAGGCAATAATCCGGAGCGGTGACTACCCCCGGGGGAAGGGCATGCTGGATGTCACCGTTATCCTGTCTGACCTGGTTAATTCCAGAAAGGTGATGGAGTATTTTACCAAGACAATCAGCTATATCTCTACTTCTCGGCGGCGGCGGGGCGGCATGGAGTACGAACAACGAGGGATTGAGGAAGCCTTCAAGGATATACCCTCACTGCTATAATCAGCAATCAGTCCACCCGAGCCGGTGGACTGACAGACAACTGTTCCGCTTATTCTATTTCTACTCTAGCTTATTCCCCTGGAAAATTGTCCAGGCTTGCTCCGCCGAGCCTTTGCACTCTCTCCAGGCTTGCTCTATGGTCTCCTTGCGCAGTTGGGAGGCTTGCCTTACGCTATCCTGATAGACCTCCGTGGCTCTCTGCCTTGCCCTCTCGTATTCCTCCTTGGCTTGCTGTTCCGTCTGCTCGCAGACCCTAAGAGCCTGTTCCAAGGTCTTCTCCATGGCGTTATTGGCATGCCGCTCGGTCTCTTTAAAGGATTTCTCCAGCTGCTTCTCCCGTTCCTTGTACGCCTTCGCCACTTCCTTCTGGGCGTCCACATAGGCAGTGTAGGCGCTCTGAGCCCGATTCAGCAGCTCGGCAAGGGGATCAGCAACCGGCTCGGGAGCCGCATTCTCTGCCTTTGGGGACAGCTCCTCAGCCTGTTTGATGGTTCTTTTAATCTGCTCCTTCTGGTTTACCATGTAAGCAACCTCCTGAGACTTACAATTTCATTTGCTG
>CAZFCV010000110.1:1300-4567 GCA_964517985.1 uncultured Dehalococcoidales bacterium
GTTTAAGATGGTTCCTGACCATCTGCATTTGGTGCCTTAATCTAACCCGTCGGCTCCTCCTCCTCTTCCTCCCCTTCGTCAGTGCTGGAGGTGTACATCTTGGCTAGGGACTCCAGACGGGTCTCAATTCTTCTCTGCGCCTCTTTGGCGTCTTTCTTCCCCTTGGTATCAGTTTCCCCAACCCCGCTCATTATCTCCCCGAAGCTTTTTGCCAGCACCTCAGCCGCTACCTCGGAGGCTCTGTCTGTTTCCTCTGTTTTGCTGCCAAGCTGCTTGCCCAGCTTGCCTATTTTGCCGGTATCACCGAGCAGCTCCTTGAGCACCCTTATTGATACCTCGGCGGCTTCCCTGGCGGCTTTGCGCGACATCTCAGTAGCTTCCTCGGCGGCTCTTATTGATGCCTCTGCCGTCTCCTTGGCTGATTTGCTTACCGCCTCGGCACGGCTTATGGCTTCCTGGGCGGCTTTTGCCGATATCTCGGCAGCCTCCATGGCGGCTCTGGTGGCTTCCTCCGCCTGGTTTACCACTTCCTGGGACGCTTTTTTCCAGGCGGCAACGGTCTCGGTGGCTGACTTGCTTATCTCGTAAGCCCGGCAAATAGCCTCCAGCGAGGCTTTTGTTGACTCCTCCGATGCCTCCTTGGCTGACCTTTCCGCGGCTCCAGCCCGGCTTATGGCTTCCCGTGAAGCGCTTACCGATAGCTCGGCGGCTTCCCGGGCGGCTCCGGTGGCTTCCTCCGCCGCCTCTCTGGCGGCTTTGCTTGCCGCCTCAACTATGCTTATCGCTTCCGTAAATGTCCTTTTTGATTCCCCAACGGTCTCCCGGACGGAATTGCTTATTTCCTCCGCCCGGCGTATCCCTGCTTCTGATGCCTTTTGCGCCTCCTCCGCTGCCGCCCGGGCTGACCTTTCCGCAGCCTCGGCACGGCTTATGGCTTCCTGTGAGGCACTTTCCGATACCTCGGCGGCTTCTCTGGCGGCTCCCATGGCTGCCTCGGCGGCTTTCTTGGCGGAACGGCCTGTCTCCTCCGCCCGGCGTATCGTTTCGTGGGAAGCTCTTACCGATTCCTCAGCGGTCTCTTTTGCCTGCTTGCTTAGTTCCTCCGCCTGGCTTATCGCCTTCTCAAAGGTGCCGGTATATGCCTGGGCGGTTTCATCTGCCACTCTGGCTATTTTCCCCACCCGGCGCACCGCCTCCTGGGAGGCTCGGGCAGCGGTATCGGTAGCCTCTTTAGCCTGTTTGCCTACTTCTTCAACCCTGTCCAGCGCTTCCCGGGATATTTTTAGTGCTTCCTCGGCAGCCTCCCTGGCGGCTGAGCCTGTCTCCTCCGCCTGGCTTAACGCCTCCTGGGAGGCTCCTACCGATTCCTCAGCCAGCTCCTTGGCGGATATTACTGATTCCTCAGCCTGGCGTACCGTTTCCTCAAAGGTTCTTACCAGAGCCTCGGTGGCGTCTCTGGTCGTTCCGATTGTTTCCTCGGTCCGGCTTACGGCTTCGGCGAAGGCTTTCTTTGACGCTTCGGCAATCTCTTTAGCCCGTTTGCCGGCTGTCTTCGCCTGGCTTATGGCTTCGGCAAAGGCTTTCTGTGATTCCTCCGCCGCCTCTCCGGTGGCTCTACATACCTCCTCCGCCCGGCGCACCGCCTCCTGGGAGGCTCCGGTGGCTTCCTCCGCCGCCTGCTTAGCCTGTTTGCTTACCTCCTCAGCCTGGCTTATCGCCCCATGGGATACCTTGATTGATTCCGCCGCCGCCTGCTTGGCTAGTTCCCCCAGTTTTTCCGCTCTGGCGACCGCTTTCTGGAATATACCGGTATCGCCTTCCGGCTCTGTAGCCCCGGGGGGTATTTCCTCAACTGCGGAGGGTTTGTTATTTTTAGTGCTCATCCTTTTATACCCCTGAATATCCTGTAAAGGCTCTCTGCGTAAAAATTATGTCAAGCACTGCAAGTATATACGAGCATAACCTGTATCCGCTTTTTTGTCAATAGCCCATTTGGGCTCCATAATACCACCTATCTGAAGCAGGAGGGGACGTGCTGTATGAGCAGGCACGCCAGCCGGGGAGGGAAGCCGGTTTGCCGAAGCTCCGTAATAAACAAAGCTACCTCCGGGCGTGCTTCACGCCTGATTAGAGGTAACCTTGTTGCTCTATTAGATTATGGTTTTAGTGTGGTCTTATTCTCTCCGTCTCCTTGTAGTCAATAACAAGGTGGTTATCGTCCTCTTTTATGACGACGGCATATTTATCCCTTGCCTCCTGGATGGATAGCTTGCCGGCGCGGACGTCATCCCGGACAAGGTCGGGGTGGTGGTATCGGGGGTCATCCAGCAGCTTTTTGCGCAGCTCCTCGGTAGCCTTGTAATCTACGGCGATATCCTCCGGGTTATCGGTGATGGACTTGGGGTCAATGACGACGCCGTAGACATTCCTTGCCCTCTCCACCGAGATGAACTCATCGCGGACATCCAGCCTTATCTTCTCCGGGTCACGGCTAAGGGGGTTGCCCCAGCCGCCGCCGCCCATGCACTCGGTGTAGAGGATATCTCCGGAGTACATCGGGCTCATGCACATGGTGGGGAAGAATTCCTTCTCCGTCTTCCCGGCTCTCTTCATATATAGGTCACCGGTGGGGGCATATGGAGCGCCGCCGGCACCGGCGGGAGGAAAGAAGGTGCCGCTGGCATCGCCCGCCATGAGCAGGGTTACCGCGCCTTCCAGTGCGGTGCACCATCGCGATGCCGTGGTGCCCCGGGAGCCGATAAACTCCCCCGGTCCCTCCCTGTCTTGTGCCATGTTCATGGTCTCCCAGTGGAAGGGCATGAAGAGCTCGCAGACCTCAACGGAACCTCTCTGCACCACGCCGGTCAGGATGGTGCCGCACATGCCGTCCCAGCCATCGTAGCCCTTTACGGCGCCACTGCCGCCCTCCTCAAGGAAGGGTGCGGCAAAGTACTCTATGTCCTGCCCTGTCCGGGGGTCCTTTATGGGGTGCCGCCCGGAGACATCTACGGAGTAGTGTCGGGCGGAGACTGCCTGGGCTTTTCCCGTAGCTTTGGACAGCGCCTGGGTAACGGCATCGGTTAGCTCGGTGGCGGTGCTGCAGCCGCAGGCGCCGTAGGTATGGGGGCGGGTGGGGTTGACCACCTTCCCCTCCGGGGCGATGATGTGTATCGGTACCAGTGCTCCGTGGTTGTGGGGCAGCTCCGGGTCAGTGGCGTAGAAGATGGGGAAATAGGTGAAGCAATAGGTATTACCCAGCGGGCTATT
>CAZFCV010000111.1:0-4485 GCA_964517985.1 uncultured Dehalococcoidales bacterium
GATACCTACCGTATCCACCGGGTTGCCGTGCGACCACCGTGGCGGCAGGCAGGCATTCAGCCTTGCCATGGTTGCCGTGGACAGCGGGGCGAGCTCCAGCCCCTCCCTCTCGCTGGCTTCGGTGGTTACCACCCCCAGACCGCCCCCCAGGGTCAGTATGGCTACCCGGTTGCCCCGGGGTAAAGGCTGGCTGAGCAGGGCGCTGGTCACATCGCACAGCTCGTCATCGTCAGCCACCCTTATCACCCCTGCCTGCCAGAAGGCGGCGGCATAGACCGCCTCGGAACCAACCATGGCTCCAGTGTGGGATACCGCCGCCCGGGCAGCCCCCACGGTGCCCCCCGTCTTGATGGCAACAATGGGCTTGCTGGCGGTAATCTCTCTGGCGAGCTGGAGGAAGCGCCTTCCCTCCCGCAGCCCCTCAATATAGGCGGTAATTACCCTGGTAGCGTCATCCTGAGCCAGATACTCCAGGTAGTCCTCAAGGTGCAGGTCGGCTTCGTTACCGGCGCTGACAAATTTACTGAAGCCAATCCCCAGGCTCATCCCGTTGTTGAGTATACGGTGCCCCATGTTGCCACTCTGCGATATGAGAGCCACCGGGCCGGGGGTGATTTTCTCCGTCCAGGCAAGGATGGAGAACGACGAGGCGGTATCGGCATGCCCCATGGTGTTGGGTCCAATAAAGCGGATGCCCCCCTGCCGGGCAATTCTGACCACCTCCTCCTCCAGTTTTCTGCCCGGCTCACCGGTCTCGGCGAAACCGCCGGAGATAATGACTGCCGCCCGCACCCCCTTCTGCACGCACTCACGGAGAACCGCGGGGACGCGCCGTGCGGCGACAGCTATTACGGCAAGCTCGACCGTGTCCGGTATATCAAGCACGCTGCCGTGAGTGGCTATGCCCAGGACCTCACCCACCCCGGGGTTGACGGGGTAAATACGCCTCTCCGCCGGGGCGAGGAGGCGCTGCATGATGCCAAACCCCCATGACCCGGGGGTGCTGGAGGCGCCGATAACGGCTACCGACTGGGGGGCAAACAGGTATCGCCAGTCCCAGTGTGTTGTTGCGCTCAATCTTTCATCCCCTGGAAGGCAAGTGCCGCCGCCCCGAGCACGCCGGAATCACGTCCCAGCCGGGCGATAGCAAAGCGCACCGCTTTGCCGGGTGCGGCGAGCGCTCTTTCTTCCGCCGCCTTTATCGCCGGCTCCAGGAGCCGGTTACCCAGGTTGGCTAAGCCACCGCCGATAATCACCAGCTCCGGGTTAAAGATGTTTATCAGGTTGGCACAGCCCACGCCGAGGTAGTAACCGGCCCGGGCGATTAGCTCACCAGCCAGGGTATCCCCCTCCCGGGCAGCCCGGTGAACCGTCTCCGCGGTGACCCGCCCGATGCTGCCCCGGGCATGGTCAAGGAGGGAGGTTTTTGCCCCCTCCTCTATCTTCTGCCTGGCTTCCCTGGCCAGGGCGGTGCCGGAAGCCAGGGCTTCCCAGCAGCCGAGGTTGCCGCAGCTGCAGCGCGGACCCTTATCGTCAATAATCATGTGCCCTACCTCGCCGGCGGCACCGGAGGTGCCGGTGTAGAGCCGTCCGTCAATGATGATACCCCCGCCGATACCGGTGCCGAGGGTGACATAGACAATATTGCTGAACCCCCTGCCGGCACCAAAGCAGAGCTCGCCGAAGGCGGCGGCACTGGCATCATTGCTGATGAGGGTCTTTACCCCCAGCTCCCTTTCCATGATGTCCCCGAGGGGGACATCTCCCCACCCTGGCAGGTTGGGTGAGTAGGAGATAACGCCGTTACGAGGGTTGGAGGTGCCGGCGGCACCAACCCCGGCGGCAACGAGCTGAGGCGGGGTTATTCCCGCCTTCCCCAGCGCGCCCCGGGCAGCGGCCAGGATTACCCCAATCACCGCCTCGGGGCCCCTCCCGGCTTGGGTTTGCCTCTGCTCGCGGGCGACCACCCTTCCCCCGGGGCTGACCACCGCCGCCAGGGTCTTGGTGCCACCCAGGTCAATGCCGAGAAGCCAGGGCTCCGACCGGTCCGCTATATCCAGCCTCCACTTCTGTCCATCGTCTTATCCGCTTCATTATATGCCTCCCGGCGCGGCTCAAGCAACCCGGTTTGGAGAGGGGGATGAGCCTGTGTTAGAATAGGAGGGCTTTACTTCAGCCTAAGACCGGGAAAAGGAGATGTGAGATTGGACAATTTTGAGCAGTTTCAGGGTTCCGCAGACTACGTCGCTTCCGAGGACCTGATGCGGGCGGTAAACGTGGCTATCGCCCTGAAGAGACCGTTACTGGTCAGGGGTGAGCCGGGCACGGGCAAGACACTGCTTGCCAGCAGTGTGGCTCAGGCGCTGGAAAAACCGCTGCTTATCTGGAACATCAAGTCAACCACCAAGGCTCAGGAGGGCTTGTACGTATATGATACCGTCAAGCGGCTCAACGATAGCCGCTTCGGTGATAAAGACGTCTCCGATATCGGGCAGTACATAAAGCTGGGCAAGCTGGGGGAGGCTTTTACCGCCCCCGCGCTGGTAGTCCTGCTGATTGACGAGATAGACAAAGCCGACCTGGAGTTCCCCAACGACCTCCTTAACGAGCTGGACGAGATGTCCTTCTATATCCCGGAGACGAAGGAAACCATTAACGCCGTCCACCGCCCCATTGTCATCATAACCAGTAATGCGGAAAAGGAGCTGCCGGATGCCTTCCTGCGCCGCTGCATATTTCACTACATTGAGTTCCCCGCCCCGGAGGTTATGGAGAATATAGTCCGGGTTCATTTCCCCGATATTCAGGAGAGGCTGCTTGGTGAGGCGCTGAAGACCTTCTACCGGCTGCGCAATCTTGATGACCTCCGCAAGAAGCCGTCAACCGCCGAGCTGATAGACTGGGTGTACGCCCTCATTGTCGGCGGGATTCCCCACGAACGGGTGGCTAAGGAGGTGCCCTTTGTCGGCACCCTTATTAAGAAGGAGGCCGACTATTCCTATTTTATGGAGCACATCATGAACCGCCGGATTGGTACCTACGGCATCCGGTGGCGTGACTAGCCATGTTCACCCACTTCTTTTATCTCCTCAAAAAAAGAAAGGTGCCGGTATCCATCACGGAGTGGATGACCCTCATGGAGGCTCTGGAGCAGGGCTATATTAACAGCCTTGATGATTTCTACTATCTGGCACGGGCGACCCTGGTCAAGAGCGAAGCCTACTTTGACCAGTATGATGTTGCCTTTCAGGAGTATTTTGGCGGGCTGGAGGCGCCGGCAGATATCAGGGAGCAGGTCCTTGACTGGCTGAAGGGCGCCATTGACCGGCAGGACGTGGAGATACCGCCCCTCCCCGACGGGCTGGAGCTTGACCGGCTGCTGGAGGACTTTGCCCGGCGGCTTCAGGAGCAGACCAGCCAGCACGATGGCGGCAATTACTGGATAGGGCGGGGGGGCGTCTCCCATTTTGGTCACTCCGGGCACAGCTCCTATGGTATCCGGGTCGGCGGCGAGGGGGGCGGGGGGCGCGCCCTGAAGGTCGCCCAGGAGAGGCGGTTCCGCAACTACCGCCATGACCTGACCCTTGACGTGCGCCAGATAAAGACGGCGCTGAAGGACCTGAGGCAGCTGAGCCGGATTGGTCCCGAGGATGAGCTGGACCTGGAGGGGACGATAGATGCCACCGCCCGGAACGCCGGCGATATTGAGCTTCACTGGCAGCGCAGCCGGCAGAACGCGGTCAAACTCCTGCTGCTGATGGACGTTGGCGGCTCCATGGAGCCCTATGCCCAGCTGTGCAACCGTCTTTTCTCGGCAGCCCACACGGCAAGCCATTTCAAGGACTTCCGCTACTTCTATTTTCATAACTGTATCTACGATAGCCTGTATAGCGATATTGAGCGCAGCCACGCCGTGGATACCAATCATATCCTGCACACCCTGGAGCCCGACTACCGGGTGGTGCTCGTCGGCGATGCCCGCATGGCGATATCGGAGCTGACGGAGAGGTACGGCGCCATCTCCTACTACGAGCAGAATGAGACGCCGGGTATTGTCTGGCTCCGGCGTTTTGCCGAGCACTTCAGCCACTGCACCTGGCTAAACCCGGTGAAAGCCTTCTACTGGGGGCACCCCACGGTTATCGCCATTAGCCGGCTGCTCCCCATGTTCGAGCTGACCCTGGACGGGCTGGACCGGGCGGTCAAGAAGCTGGTGGTGAAGAGGTAGGGGCGCCGGAACGAGGCGGCACGCTCAGGCATTGAGGTGAAAGAGCCGCCGCGCATTCTCGGTGGTCACCCCGGCAATCCGGGCTTCACTGGCGTCCCTCAGCCGGGCAACACCGCTCAGGGTTACCGCAACGTGGACGGGACTGGCTTCAAACTCGGCATCACTGCCCCGCCCGTAGACCACCGGGGAGTCTGTCTCCAGGAGCAATCTGTCCAGAGGGGCTTCCCTCACCGCCCGCCGGTGCTCCGCATGATAGG
>CAZFCV010000112.1:0-549 GCA_964517985.1 uncultured Dehalococcoidales bacterium
CCTCCCCTTTGACACGCCCGCTAGCCAATGCTATGATTATTGGCGGAGGGGGTTACCGAGCCTTGTTGGGTTGCTCTGCAGTGAACAGCCGCACCACCCCACGCCTGGGGTGATGTTATATGTCTAGTATTGAAATAACGCTATATTTAGGGCTGCTTCTTATCTGTTTGCTTTTGTCCGCCTTCTTTTCCAGTTCGGAAACTGCCTTTATCTCTTTGCAGAGATTTCGTCTGGAGCACATGGTCAATACCGAGGTGGCGGGGGCAAAACGGGTTGCCCGGATGCTCAAACAACCGGAGAAGCTGCTGTCCACCATTCTTCTGGGCAACAACTTTGTCAATACGGCGGCGGCTGCCTTGGCTACGGCGGTGGCGGTCTCCCTGTGGGGGGAGCGGGGGGTGATTATTGCCACTGTGGGCGTCACCGTTCTCCTCCTTATTTTTGCCGAGACCTCTCCCAAGACAGTAGCCACCCGGCATGCCGAGAGGCTCTCCCTGGTAGTCTCTCGCCCGATAGAGTTAATATCATGGGGGTTGACCCCCTTCGTGC
>CAZFCV010000112.1:559-4480 GCA_964517985.1 uncultured Dehalococcoidales bacterium
GCCTCCGGTATCGCCAAATTGTTCGGAGGGGAGCCGGTGCCCCGGGCTCTGGTCAGCGAGGAGGAAATCCGGGCTATGATATCGGTGGGGCATAAGGAGGGGACGGTGGAGGAGGATGAGGCGGAGATGCTGCACAAGGTCTTTGATTTTGGTGACCGGCCGGTGCGGGAGACGATGGTGCCGCGCACCGAGGTGGTCTGGGTGGAGAAGGGGACCAGGCTGGATGATTTCCTCAAAATCTATGCCGGGTCGCCGCTGTCCCGCTTTCCGGTATATGAAGAAAATATGGATAATGTCACCGGTATCCTTTCCGTGAAGGATGTGCTCATGGCTCTGGCTAAGGACACCGCCAATAGCAGTCTTACCATTGATGAGCTCATTCGCCCCGCCTACTTCGCCCCGGAGACGAAGCGGATAGGTGAGACCTTTACCGAGATGAGGGACAGTAACTACCGGATGGCGGTGGTTGTTGATGAGTATGGCGGCACGGCGGGCATCGTCAGCCTGAGCCGGCTGGTTGAGGAGATTGTTGGTCCCGTAGGGGACGAGTTTTCCGAGGCGGAGAAGGAGTACGAAGCCATTGACGAGCATACCTTCCAGATTGACGGCGGTATGCAAATAGAGGAAGCCAATGAAAGGATGGACTTGCAGTTGCCGGAAGGGGACTACGAGACAGTCGCTGGCTTTATCCTTGACTTTCTGGGGCATATACCGAAGCAGGGACAGAGGTTGAAGTACCGGGACCTGCGGATAGTGGTAACCGAGATGCGGGGTGTGAAGATTGAGAAGATTAAAGTGACCAAGGGAGGACATGCAGCGCCTGCGGGTTAGGTTCAGCCGGGGGCAGGAGGTGAAGTTCATCTCCCACCTGGATATCGTGCGCCTGTGGCAGAGGGCGCTGCAACGGGCGGGAGTGGCACTGGCTTACTCCGAAGGGTATACCCCCCACCCCCGCATATCGCTGGCGGCTCCTCTCGCCCTGGGCGTGACCAGTGAAGCCGAGCTGATGGACGTTTTCTGCACCGGGTGGCTCTCCCCCCACGGGTTTAGCGCCGGGGTATCCCGGCAGCTACCGGCGGGCATCCGGATACAGAATGTCTATCTTGCCGGGCTGACCCTGCCTTCCCTGCAGGCACAGGTTCGGTATGCCGAATACCGGGTGGAGGTGGCAACGGAAAAACAGCCGCCGGAGGTGGCGGCAGCCCTGCACCATCTGCTCTCGCTGGAGCACCTGCCGTGGCAGCACAAGCGGGATACCGGTCCCCACCGGTATGACCTGCGGTCACTGGTTGATGAGCTGTGGCTCATTGACTGGCAGGGCGGTTGCTCTACCATAGGTATGAGGCTGCGTTGTAGCGGCCAGGGCTCGGGGAGACCGGAGCAGGTTGCCGCCGCACTGGGCTTTGCCGCCCGCCCGCTGTCAATGCACCGCACCCGGCTTATCATGGAGACAAGCTAGTCCGGTATTGTCCCCGCCGAAGTGAACTGGAGAGGAGAATTAAGTGGACCCGATTGAGATACTTGGTTTTGTTGGTGGCGCCTTTCTGATAACCGCCATGATTGTCCGGAAAGCCTATATGGTTAAGGCGCTGATGTTGGTGACCGCCATCTGTTATCTGGTGTATGGTATTGTCCTGGATCTTTTGCCCCTCATCGTGCTCAACATTATACTCGTGACGACCGGAATCTACGAGCTGATACTCCTGGCGAGGAAGAGGGGAGAAGCGGTGAAGGCTAACTAGTGGGTTGTTGCGGGGGGGGCTCCGGCAGCACCGCAGCGCCGGTATCCGCGGAGGAGAGAGATTTGCTACAGGTTATTCTGGCAAGACACGGTGAGACTGACTGGAACAAGGAACGCCGGGTTCAGGGCAGGAGCAGCGATACGCCGTTGAACGAGTATGGTAGAGAGCAGGCGGCGCGGCTGGCACGGCGGCTGGAGACGGTGGAGATTGGGGCGGTCTATTCCAGCCCGCTGCGGCGCGCCCGGGATACGGCGCAGGGGATAGCCGGCTCCCACCGGCTTGAGGTGACGGTTGAGCCCGATTTGGGCGAGATTGACGCCGGTGAGCTGGAGGGGGTGCAAATAGACACCATCGGTAAGCGCCTTGATGAGCTGTTGACCATGCCGGAGGAAGCGCTCGCCGGGGTCGGCGGTGGTTCCTGGAGCAAGCTGCCCCATTTTGGCGGTGAGCCGCTGGACGAGTTTCAGCGGAGGGTGTGGGGTGCCATGGAGCGTATTGCCCGCCGCCATTCCGACGGGGTGGTGGTGGTGGTTAGCCACTATTTTGTTATCATTACCATTATCTGTGCCGTCCTTAACCTGCCCCTGTCTCAAATCGGCAGGCTCAGGTTGGGTGTGGCTGGTATCAGCACCATCGTCTTTGATGGGTCGGTGCCCCGCCTGACACTGTTTAACGATACCTGCCATCTGCAATAAACGGGTCTTTTAGGGAGAAGATTGGCTGCGGAGAAGGGCGAACCGACACTGGAAGAGCGGGTTCTGCCGTTCATCGTCGGGCACCGGCTGGCATCCCGCCACGAGCCCCTGCTGGTAGCCGTGTCCGGCGGTGCCGATTCCGTCTGCCTTCTCCACATCTTGTCCCGTCTCCGGGGGGAGCTGGGGGTGACGTTGCACGTTGCCCACCTTAATCACCAGCTGCGGGGCGCCGAGGCTGATGCCGATGCTGACTATGTTTCCGGGCTGGCGGGCCGGCTTGGTATCCCGGCAACCATAGAGCGGCGTGATGTCGGGGAGTACCAGGCTCGCCACCGCCTTTCCCGGGAGGAGGCAGCCCGGGAGGTGCGCTATACCTTCCTGGCAGAGGTGGCAGGGCGCGTTGGCGCCCGCCGGGTAGCCGTCGGGCATACCCGCGATGACCATATTGAGACCGTCCTGATGCACCTCATCCGGGGCGCTGGCACCAGGGGGCTGCGCGGGCTGCAGCCACTTACCGAGCTGGCGCTGGGCGGGAGCCGCATCACCGTAATCAGGCCCCTCCTCCCGCTGAGCCACGAGGAGACCGCCGGCTATTGCGCCCACCACCGGCTCGCTCCCCGGATTGATAGCACGAACCTGTCGCTCTCGCCGCTGCGCAATAGAATCCGGCATGAGCTCCTGCCCCTGCTTGCCGGCTACAATCCGCGGATAGCCGACGCCCTGCTGCGGACGGCTCGCATTGCCGGCGATGACACCTCCTTTCTGGAGGAGCAGGTAGCCGGGGTGTGGGAGGGGATAGCCCGGAGGCAGGGGGACACGGTTATCCTGGACAGGGATGGGTTCTGCCAGCTACCCCCGTCTCTGCAACGCTACCTCCTGCGGGCGGCGGTGGAGAGTCTGGCGGGCAACGTGCGGGATATTGAGATGCGCCACATTGAGGGTATAATGGCAGCCCGGGATAAACCGGCGGGGAAGAGCCTCAACCTGCCCTCAGGTCTGGTCTTTTCCATAGACTATGCCCGGTTTCTTATCGGCAGGGACCCGGCAGCCCTCTCCCCTTTCCCCGCCCTGAGCGGCGAGGTTGCCCTGAATGTGCCCGGCGAGACGGAGCTGCCCGGCGGGCGTATAAAGGCGACTGTCATGACGCCGCCGGCGGTGGCGGGCGACAGCGGTGGCTGCCGAGCCTGCCTTGACCTTGATAAAGCCGGGGATAGGCTGGTGGTGCGCACCCGCCGGCGTGGAGACCGGTTCCAGCCGCTGGGGATGAGCCAGCCCAAGAAGGTTAATGAGTTTATGATTGACGCCAAAGTCCCCCGTCCCTGGCGGCAGCAGGTCCCCATTGTCTGCTCGCCGGAGCATATCCTGTGGGTGGTCGGCTGGCGGATAGACGACCGGGTGAAGGTTACCGGGGCTACCCGGCGCGTGCTTCTCCTGGAGATGGAGCGGGTATAGATTAAAGCCCGGTGCCGATGGGTAGCCTCATC
>CAZFCV010000113.1:0-4467 GCA_964517985.1 uncultured Dehalococcoidales bacterium
CCGGAGCACAAAAAGATAGCCGGGAATATAATGAAAACCCACAACCATTTCGGCGCCCCCCACGGGGAGCGCACCCGGTGGCTTCCCGACGGGGTAAAGCCCGTCCCCAGAGCCGACGTGCTCTACTTTGTCGGCTGCGCGGCTTCCTACACCAGCCCTGAGATAGCCCGGGCAACGGTGAAGATACTCGGTGCTGCCGGCGTCCCCTTCATGCTCCTCCCTGATGAGTGGTGCTGCGGCAATACCCTCTATTCGGTGGGGATGGCGGACGAGGCACGGGAGCTGGCGAGGCGCAACCTTGAGGCAGTACGGCAGAGCGGCGCCAGTATCCTCCTCACCGCCTGCGCCGAGGGCTACCGGATGTGGAAGGTGGACTACCCCAAGCTCCTTGGTATCGCCACCGCCGACCTCGGCTTCCGGGTGGTGCACCTCGTGGAATATGTTGACGAGCTGGTCAGGGAGGGCGCCCTCAAGCTTACCCGGCCGGTTAATATGCGGCTGACCTACCATGATTCCTGCTCCTTGAGCCGGCTCAGCGAGCCCTGGGTACCCTGGCAGGGGGAGCGTGGCTTGTGGGGGGCGGTGAGCCCGCCCCTGGAGCGGCGGCGGGGGACGAACGGTGTCTATCAGCCGCCGCGGGATATACTGGGCGCTATACCCGGCGTGGAGCTGGTGGAGATGCCGCGGTGGCGGGAGAACGCCTTCTGCTGCGGTGCTGGCCGGGGGACGGGGGAAGCCTTCCCCGATTTCGCTCTGTGGGCGGCGGGGCAGCGGCTGGAGGAGGTGAGGGCGGTGGGTGCCGAGGCGCTGGTCGCCACCTGCCCCTGGTGCAAGGGCAACTTTGCCCGGGCGGCGGGCAAGAACGGGGGGAGTATCAAGGTGTTTGATATCGCCGAGATTGTTCTCGCCTCGGTGGGCGCATAGTTCAAGGAGGTAAGCGGTGACTATAGCAAAGGAAGTATATAAGGAGCTGGAGTCCATCGTTGGTGCCGGGTATATCTCGGCGAACCCGGTAATCTGCGAGGGTTACCGGGCGGGACCGGGGGGATACGAGTGCGGCTCGGGCTACGAGCGGGTGATGGCTAAGGTGCCCGGCTGTGTCATCATGCCGCGGACGACGGAGGAAGTGCAGAGTATTGTCCGGGCTTGTAACCACCATAATCTCCCCTATGTCCCCTACAGTACCGGCTTTTACGGTCCCCGCTCCCATCCCCATGTTGCCGATGCCCTGCTTATTGACCTGAAGAGGATGAACGACTTTGAGATTGATGATAAGCACCTCTATGCCGTGGTTGGGCCGGGTGTTATCTACTCGCAGTTGCAGGAAGAGTCGCTGCGGCGGGGCTGCTATGTCGTCGTCGGCGGCGGCGGGGCGCAGGCGTCGGTGGTGGCTAACCTGATTGGCGATGGCTGGTCACCCTTGAGCTACCGCATCGGTCTGCCCCACCGGCGGATACTGGGGACGGAGCTTGTCCTCCCCGACGGCGAGCTGGTAAAGCTCGGCTCGCTGGCTCTGCAGGACGACCCCTTCTGGGGGGAGGGGCTGGGACCGGACCTCCGGGGGCTTCTGCGCGGCTTCACCGGGCACCGGGGCTTCCTCGGCATCGTTACCCGGATGGCGGTAAAGCTGCTGCCCTTCCAGCCGGAGAGGCTGGAGCCGACCGGTATCTCCCCGCAGACCACCCTCCAGCTCCCCACCAACCGGGTAAAGTGGATCAATTTCACCATGCCCAGCAAGGATTCCATGAGGCAGGTCATGGTGGAGATGGCAAAGGCGGAGGTAGGCGCCGCCGTCACCAAGGTGCCCATATTCTGGCGGGCAATCGCCAAGGCGAGGTCAAAGGAGGAGTTCTGGGAGCTCTGGTCAAAGGAGAATGAGGAGACAATCAGCGGCTTTCACGTCCTCCGCGTCCTGCTCGTCGGTTTCACCTCGGAGGCGCACCTGGAGTATGACGAGCGGGTGCTGATGGATATCATAGCCGAGGTGGGGGGCGAAGCCCGCCGCACCAGACCGTCGGATGAGTCCTGGTTCAAGAACTCCGACTCCGCCGGGATGTGGCTGATGTGCGGTGGCTATGTCTCGGTGGACTATGTCATTGAGACGGTGGAGCATGCCGTCCCCCACGGGGAGAACTATGCCCGGCTGAAGAGGCGTTTTACCCCGCCGCTTATGCCGGACTACGGCGACCCCGGCTGGTTCCAGAGCTTTGAGCTGGGTCACCAGGGATACTCCGAGTTCCTGGTCTACTGGGACCCCGCCGAGGATAGCGATGGGGTTGACCACTTCTACCTGGAGACGTCAAAGGAGAACATAAGGAAGCGCTTCTATACCTCGCTCCTCGGCTCCCACCAGCCCCTCTATCTCACCGGGCCGGCATACGGGCCAAACTACCACCAGTGGCTCCTCAAGGTTAAGAACGAGTTTGACCCCCGCTTTCTGTGTCACCCGCCGGTGCCCCTGAACCACGATGCCTTTGTGGAGCGGGCGGAGTGGATGAAACCGCTCAAGGACTGGGAGGGTCCGCTGGCTATACCCGGAGCGTAATTCTGCCGGGCAGCGCGGGGTGACCGCCTACGTCTTTTGGGCGTAGAGGGTCATACCATCGGAGAGGTTGAGTTTCCGGGCAAGGGCATGCCCGGCGCGAAGGAGGGGTGCCGCCGGCCTCATCAAGCCGTAGCGGTGGAGCTGCCTTATCGGGGCACGCAGTCCTTTATCATCACTGGTTACCGCGGCGAGGGTTGCCGTCTCCGTTACCCGGAAGGTGCGGAAGCCGCTCTCTGCCAGCATGCGCTTCAGGGTGTCCCGGGAGAAGAAGCAGGTGTGTTGCGGGATGCCGAGGTACCGCCACCGGCTCCGGGCGATGCGGGGCGGAAGCCCGCTGATATCATGGGTGGCGATAACAATAACCGCCCCCGGCTTCATCAGCCGGTGCAGCGTCTCCAGTGTCGCCCTCGGCTGCGGGAGGTGCTCCAAAACCAGTGTCATGGTTATCAGGTCAAGGTAGCCGTCGGGGAGGTCAACCTCCGCCGCCGTCCCGGTAAATACCTTCAGCCCCAGCTCGTTGCGGGCGTATTCCGTGGCATATGTGGAGATATCCACCCCGCAGGCATCCCAGCCCATCTGGCGGTATCTTTGCAGCATGAAGCCCATGCCGCAACCCACATCCAGCAGCCGGCCCGGTTTGAGGTGTTTCAGGGGGCGAAGGAGCTCCTCGGCGACAAAGGCGAGGTGCCCCTCAAGCATGGCATAGTCAGGGTAGCCCAGTGAGCTGTCCTCCGGCTCTCCGCGGCGGCGATAGTACTCACGCCCGTCATAGAGCCTGGCTAGAGCCTCCGGGTGGGGCATGGGGTTGAGGTACGCCAGCCCGCAATTTGAGCACTGCACCACGTTAAAGGAGCGGGCGGTGAATAGGTGCTTGCTCTGGCTCCCCCCGCAGAGCTGGCAGGCAACCTCCTGGCATCTGAGGTTTTCCATCTTGGGCTCCTTGGCTCACAGCACCCGGTACACCCAGACCTGGTGACGGATGTCAGGCTCCCCCTTGGGGAGCGTCTGGAACTCCTCGCTTACCTCGGCGAGTTTCCACTTGCCCCCGGCTTCCAGGGATGTCTGCTTCTCCTTGAAGCCCTGTTTCTGGTATACGTCGGGGCGCAGGGTGTAGACAATATAGCCGCCGGGCCTGGTGATGCGCACCAGCTCATCAAGGGAGTTGGCGGGGGCGTGCCCCAGGGAAAGCACACCGACGCTCACCACGGCATCAAAGGCATCGGTGGTAAAGTCCAGGGGCTCCCCCATTACCATCTGGTGGAGTTCCCGGTATATGTTCTTCTTGCCGGCTTCCTCCAGCATGCCCGGAGACAGGTCCACGGCTACCATATCGCTGTAGCCCAGCCTGGTGAGGAGCTCGCCCATCAGCCCGGTGCCGGCTCCGGCGTCCAGAATCCTTGCCCCCTTGGCTACGTAGCGGGTGAGGAATTCAGCGGCACGCTGCGGTCCCCGGTAATCAAAATCCTTCTCCAGGTCGGCATCGTAGTCCTTAGCCCACTCGTCGTAGCGCTCGGCAAGCTCCTGGTTGTTGCGGGAAGAGTAGACCCACTGCACCTTGTTTTGCTTCTCCATATTTACCTCCTTGGATAAAGTACCAGCCGCTTGCGGTATATGTTAGCCCCCGGCTGGCTACGCTCACTTGGGGGAAAACGGCTTGCCTGAGGGGGCGGGCTATCCTGGCTTGTGCTTCTATCTAAGCCGCTAGTATACCAGAATTATTGTCTTTTTACAATTATTGCCCCTCTTTCCCTGGCACTTCTCCGACCGCTCTGCTGACATGCCGGGCGGTAGCCGGAGAGGCGGTCAAACTGGTTAATCGGCTTCTTAATGTGGTAATATTGGGGCACAGTCTTTTTGCTCACCAGAAGTGTCGCCCCAGCCCCTGCGGGGTATCCCTTGGCAAGCGGTAAGCTCAGAGGCTG
>CAZFCV010000114.1:0-4451 GCA_964517985.1 uncultured Dehalococcoidales bacterium
ACCATACATTAGCCCTTCTGAGGTTGGTCTCAAATTGTAACGCTTTGAAAACAAATCAGAATATACCATTTCTACCTCACCCCCTGTATCTCCCTCTCCTTCAAAGGAGAGGGAGAGGGATATGATAGGGAGGCTTCGCCTCCCCTAAACCCTCCTTGCATACCTCCAAGTCATACCCCCGGGCGGGGCGTCCAAGAGGGACTGCGTCCCTCTTTCTACTAATTCCCCTTCCCCTTGGCAAGGGGAAGGGGACAAAGGGGATGGGGTTGCTACCAATAGCGAAGGGCGCAGCCCTTTCCCCTTGACCTTCTATATAATATTACCCCCTCGCCTCAATCCTGACCGGGTCATTCTTGTAGACCAGCCTGCCGCCAAACAGGGTCGCCATTACCCTGCCCTTGAGCCGGGAGCCAGCCAGCGGGGTATTCCTGCCCTTGGAGGCAAAGGTCTGCGTGTCAACCAGCCACTCCCGGTCGGGGTCAAACAGGGTGACATCGCCGGGAGCGCCGGGAGCCAGCGTCCCCAGCGAGCCATGTCTATCACCGATGATTTTTGCCGGCTCAATGGTAAGCCGGGCAATAAGGGTGGTCAGGCTCAGCTCCCCCTCATGCACCAGCGCCATCAGGCTGCCCAGGGCGGTCTCAAAGCCGCTGATGCCAAAGGGGGCGAGGGCGAACTCGCACCACTTGTCCTCCTCGGTGTGGGGGGCATGGTCGGTGGCGATAATATCAATGGTGCCATCATTTAGCCCGGCAATCAGGGCTTGAATATCGCGCTTCGTTCTCAGCGGCGGGTTCGCCTTGGCATTGGTATCATAGCCCATGACCATCTCCTCGGTGAGGGTGAGGTGGTGGGGGGTGACCTCGGCGGTGACCCGAACCCCCTGAGCCCGGGCACGGCGGATAAGCTCCACTGAGCCTTCAGTGGTGGTATGGGCAATGTGCAGGCGGGCTCCGGTCAGCCGGGCTAGAGCCAGGTCACGGGCGACCATGAGCTCCTCGGCAGCATTGGGCATCCCCTTAAGACCCAGCCTGGTGGATACCACCCCTTCGTTCATCTGCCCGCCTTCGGTGAGGGCGGTATCCTCGCAGTGGTCAATAATGGGCAAGCCAAAGGCACGGCTGTAGTCCATCGCCTGCCGCATAAGGCGGGAGCTTGCCGCCGGCTCACCATCATCACTGAAGGCAATTGCCCCAGCGGAAGCCAGCTCCCCCATCTCGGCGAGCTCCTCCCCCCGCCTGCCCCGGGAGATGCAGCCGATGGGCAGGACACGGACAGCGCCCTCGGCAGCGGCGACAGACTTTACATAATCTATGGCAGCCTGGCTATCCAGCGGCGGGTTGGTGTTGGGCATACAGCAGACGGTGGTGAAGCCCCCACGGGCAGCCGCCCTGGTGCCGGTGGCAATGGTCTCCCTTTCCTCAAATCCCGGCTGCCGCAGGTGGCAGTGGAGGTCAATAAACCCGGGGCAGACGACCAGCCCCCCGGCGTCAAGAATATCGTAATCCGGGTGGGGCGGGGCTGCCTCCCCCATACCCAGCCAGGAGATTTTGCCGTCAGCGATAAGCAGGCTGCCCATCCCGTCTATTCCCCGGCTGGGGTCAACTATTCGTCCCTTCTGGATGAGCAACGCCTTCATAGTCTCCTCCCTCCGGCAAGAAGATAAAGCAGCGCCATGCGCACCGCCACCCCGTTGGTCACCTGCTCGTTTATCACCGACCGGGGACCGTGGGCGACGCCCGGGGATATCTCAACCCCCTCATTCACCGGCCCGGGGTGGAGGACAAGGGCATCGGGCTTAGCCCGGGCTAGCCTTGCCTCATCAAGCTGGTAAAGCTGGACATACTCACGGATACTGGGCAAAAGCCCGCTCTGCTGCCTTTCCCTTTGCAGGCGAAGGGTCATAACGACATCGGCTCCGTCAAGGGCCGCCCCGATATCGGACTCCAGGCTAACCCGGGGGAAGTGCCGCTGCTGGCTATCCAAGCCGACCGGGAAAAGGGTAGGGGGGGCGCACAGCGTCACCGCCGCCCCCATGGCGGTCAAGCCCCAAACGTTGGAGCGAGCCACCCGGCTATGCAGAATATCGCCAATAATAACCACCTTCAGCCCACTGAGGCTCTCCTTATGCTCCCGGATGGTGTACATATCAAGGAGCGCCTGAGTGGGGTGGGCATGCCAGCCATCGCCGCCGTTGACGATACTCGCCTGCAGATACTTAGCCGCAATGTAGGGGGCACCAGAGTGGGGGTGCCGCATCACCACGATGTCCGCCCCCAGCGCCTGGAGGGTGCTCAGGGAATCAACCAGGGACTCCCCCTTGGTGACACTGCTCGCCGAGGCACTCAGGTTGACCACATCGGCGCTCAGGTTCTTGCCCGCCAGCTCAAAGGAGACCCGGGTACGGGTGCTGGGCTCATAGAACATGGTGACAACGGTCGTGCCCCGCAGGGTCGGCACCTTCTTGATGGGCCGGGAGAGTATCTCCTTCATGGCACCGGCTATCTGGAAGACAAGCTCAATCTCCTCAGTGGAGAAATCGTCAAGGTCAAGTATGTGCTCGTGCCGCCACACCGATGTCGTCGCCGGTGCTCCGGACTTTATCAGGAGGGCAGGGTCATCCTTGTGCCGGGATGTCCTCATTGTGATGCCTCCTCAGCCGGCGCCGAGGTGATGATCACCTCGTCCACGCCATCGGTCTCCTCCAACCGCACCTCTATATCCTCATGCCGGGAACTGGGCACATTCTTGCCGGCGTAGTCGGCGCGCACCGGCAGCTCCCGGTGACCGCGGTCAATGAGAACGGCAAGCTGAATTGACTGCGGGCGACCAAGGTCAATCAGGGCATCCATCGCCGCCCGGATACTCCGCCCGGTGTAGAGGACATCGTCAACCAGCACCACGTACTTGCCGTCAATATCAACCGGGATGTCGGTGCTGCGGACAACCGGCTGCAAGTCCAGCGAGGAAAGGTCATCGCGATAGAGGCTGATATCCAGGGTGCCCACCGGTATCTCCAACCCCTCAAAGTTCTCTATGTTGGCGGCGAGCCGTCTCGCCAGAGGCACCCCCCGGGTATGCATACCCACCAGCACCAGACGTTCCGCAGTCTTGTTCCTCTCTACAATCTCGTGGGCAACACGAGCCAGGGTCCGCCTCAAATCCCCCCGGGTCATTAAGATTTTAGTAGGCATAAAAACACCTCTTACCGAGGCTGGCAAGAGGTTACAAGCTACCGTTCAACTTCCCTTGCCAGCCTCACTGGACTGGCTTAAAGGTTACCCTGTTTCTTATTTTCTCAGGTACCTATTATACCATCTTATCCTGATTATTGCAACTTTTTAAAGGTAATAGGGCAAATTATGGGGAGCTGCCCGTCATAAAAAACACCCCCATTCCGGCACGCCTTTACCTGGATGGCGTAAAACGTTATAATAGGTAGGCGCATTTTTTTGTCATCAGCAGGAGGTGTAGCTTGGTTTGTCTATATATAACCTCTGTGGAGGCGGGGGCGGGGAAGACCACAATCTGCGCCGGGCTGGGGAGGCACCTGCTGGGCAGCGGCAAGAAGGTTGCCTTTTTCAAGCCGGTTCTTTCCTCCGGGGAACCAGCCGCAGAAGCCCCGGACACTGATGCCCTGTTTATGAAGCAGATTCTCAGCCTGGATGAGCCAGTAGAAAACATCTGCCCGGTCTTCGCCAGTCAGGGTGAGCTGCCCGACGGGGTGAAGAAAGCCTTTAGCCGGGTCGCTGCGGGCAGGGACGTGGTCATCACCGAGGGGGTGCTGGAGCCGGGAATAATAGAGGCGCTGGATGCCAGAGTAATTGCGGTTGAGGCTTATTCCGCTCTGTCGCCCGGGGTGAGCTTTGTTGAGCGCTATAAGGAGCTGGGCAAGCGCCTGGCGGGCATAGTGTTAAACAAGGTGCCGGCAGGCAGGCTTGAGCCGGTGCGCGCTGAAATGAGCCGCCAGCTTAAAGGAACGGGGATAGAGAGCCTGGGCGTACTCCCCGAGGACAGGACTCTATTCACGCTGACGGTAGGCGAGCTGGCGGAGTGTGTCCAGGGGGAGCTGTTAAACTCCGCCGAGCAATCCGCCGAGCTGATAGAGGGCATTATGGTAGGGGCAATGACCGTTGACCCTGGCCCGCTCTACTTTAGCCGCCAGAGCAACAAGGCGGTGCTGGTCAGGAGCAACCGCCCCGATATGCAGCTGGCTGCCCTGGAGACCGCCACCCGGTGCCTCATCCTCTGCGGGGATACGCCACCAACCCCCGCCGTAGTCCACGGAGCCGAGACAAAAAGGGTTCCCATCATACTGACCGGGGCTGATGTCACAACCACGGTAAATAGCATTGAGCAGGCTCTGGACAGGAGCCACTTCCGCCAGGAGAAGAAGCTGCCCCGGCTCACCGAGATTATGAAGCAGCACTTCAATCCCCCGGCGGAATTAG
>CAZFCV010000115.1:0-4447 GCA_964517985.1 uncultured Dehalococcoidales bacterium
CAAGCACCCGGCGCCCAAGCCGGGCAAGGGCAAGGGCAAGCTGGCTGCCGTTTGGCCCAGCACCGATTATAATCGCTTCCTTATCCTGTTCCATCACTCTATAGTTATGTTGGCGTAGCGCTCCCACTCGCTGTAGACGCAGCCGCAGTACTGCTGGCGGTGGAGAGCCAGCCCTTTGGTGAGACAGCGGCTATCGGAGTAGCGCTTCCTGAGGTCGGCATACAGGAAGTCCACCCCCTCCCCCGACGCCAGCTCAGCACCGATGTCGCGGAGCAGCTCGTGCTTCTGGTGCGGGCTGATGAGGAGGGTAGTGGTGAAGGCATTATAACCCATCTCCGCAGCCGCCCCGGCGGTCTTCGCCAGCCGGAGCCGGAAGCAATACTGGCACCGCTCGGCTTCATGACCAACCACCCGGCGGAAGTAGTCCATCATATCGTAGCCGCCGGCAATATGCAGGGGCAGGTCTATCTCCCGGGCAAGGGACTGCATTGCCTCCAGGCGGTGCTGGTGCTCCATATAGGGGTGGATATTGGGGTTATACCACAGGGCACCAACCCGATAGCCCTGCTGCCGCCAGTAGGCAATGGTATAGGCGGCGCAGTGGGCACAGCAGCAATGAACAATGACCGATTTTCCCGCCATAATTTACCCGAAGCGCTCCCCGTTTCAGAGAAGGGTGGGCTGGGGCGGCTTTTTATAGGGTAGACCGAGGTGTTGATAGGCAAGGGGGGTGGCTAACCGCCCCCTCGGGGTGCGCTCCAGAAAGCCCAGCTGCAGGAGGTAGGGCTCATAGACATCCATTATGGTGTCCGCCTCCTCGCTGATGGAGGCAGCGATGGTCTCCAGCCCCACCGGGCCGCCGTTAAACTTGTCAATTATGGTGTGGAGCACCTTGTGGTCTATCTCATCCAGCCCTATCTGGTCAACCTCCAGCTTGGTCAGCGCCTCCACCGCTACCGGTCTGGTGATAACGCCATCGGCAACCACCTGGGCATAGTCCCGAACCCGCTTGAGCAGGCGGTTGGCAACGCGGGGGGTGCCCCGGGCGCGGCAGGCTATCTCCGCCAGCCCGTCATCCTCCGCCTCCACCTGTAGAATAGCCGCCGAGCGCCTGATGATGCCCTCCAGGGAAGCCGGGTCGTAGAAATCAAGGCGGTAGACGGCGCCAAAGCGGTCACGCAGGGGCGGGCTAAGCAGGGCAAAACGGGTGGTAGCGCCAATCAGGGTGAACCGGGGGAGACCGAGGCGCAGGCTCCGGGCGCCGGGACCCTTGCCGATGATGATGTCCAGGGCAAAGTCCTCCATTCCCGGGTAGAGCACCTCTTCCACGGTGCGGCTCAGGCGGTGAATCTCATCAATAAAGAGCACGTCCCCGCTGTGGAGGTTGGTCAGGATTGCCGCCAGGTCCCCGGGGCGCTCCACCGCCGGGCCGGAGGTAACCCGGATACTGACCCCCATCTCGGCGGCGATGATATGAGCCAGGGTGGTCTTGCCGAGACCGGGCGGGCCATAGAGCAGCACGTGATCCAGCGCCTCCCCCCTCCCCTTGGCGGCGGCAATGGCGATGTTTGAGTTCTCCTTTATCTTTGCCTGCCCGATAAAGTCATCAAGCCGCCGCGGGCGGAGGCTGGCATCAAGGGGCATATCCTCGGTGCCCGGCTTGCCCGATATAACGCGCTCTACGTTGCCCTCGTCCCTCAATTCCCCTCCATTATAGCACATCTTCCGGGGAGCGAGGACAAGGGGCAGAGCCCCCCTCAAAAAACAACCCCCCTCCCTTCGGAAGGGAGGGGGGCGGGCAAACCGTCCAATAATAACGGGGCTTAGCCCTAAGGCTCTGGCTCCGGCTCCAGCTCCGGCTCCTCATCACCGGGCTCCAGTTCCAGCTTCAGCCCCGGCTCCTCATCGCCGGGTTCCAGCTGCGACACCGCCACCGGCGCTAACTGGGGGGCGGGGATTAGCTTGACGATAATCACATTCTCTTTCAGCCCGGCAAGTTTATCCACATCACCCTTGAGCGCCGCCTCGGTAAGTATCCGGGTCGTCTCCTGGAAGGAGGCGGCGGACAGCCAGCTATCGGTGCTGAGCGAAGCCCGGGTGATACCCAGCAGCACGGTATGGGCGGTGGCGGGCTCACCCCCCTCGGCAAGCACCTTGGCATTGATTTCCTCATAGCGGAAGCGTTCCACCAGTTCTCCGGGGATAAGCTCGGTGTCACCGGAGGAATCCACGCGAACCCTGGTCAGCATCTGGCGGTTGATAACCTCAACATGCTTGTCGCTTATGTTCACCCCCTGTGAGCGATAAACCTTCTGCACCTCGTCTACCAGGTATCGCTGCACCGCATCCTTGCCCAGAACCCGCAGGATGTCCTGCGGGTTTATGGAGCCCTCAGTAAGCTGCTGCCCCGCTGCCACCTGGTCAGCGTCCTGCACAAAAACGCGGGCGGCGGCGGGAACCTGGTACTCACGCTCCTCCCTCTCCTCGTACTCAATAAAGAGCTGTCTTTTCTTGATAACCACCTCCCCGGCGACACGAGCCAGGACAGGCTGCGCCTCAACAGTCAGGGCGGCTTCCTCTATCGGGGCTTCTGATGGCGGAGCGGCGAGCACCGTGTTGATATCCACCCACTGCCCGCTCTTAACCGCAACCTGCCAGCCGGAAGGCAGGGCATATTCATCGCGGAAAACCTCGGAGCTGACGATCTTGATTCTCCGGCTCCCCTCATCATGAATCACCTCAACCGTGCCGTCTATTTCCGAGATGATGGCTTGACCCCGAGGTGGCCTAGCCTCAAAAAGCTCCTCCACCCGGGGCAGACCGCTGGTAATATCAAGCCCGACAACACCACCGGTGTGGAAGGTGCGCAGGGTCAGCTGGGTGCCCGGCTCACCGATGCTCTCGGCAGCAATTATGCCCACCGCAGTATTAAGCCCAACTAACTGCCTACGGGCGAGGTCCCGCCCGTAGCACCGCTGGCAGATACCCCGCCGTGACTGGCAGATAAGGGGGGATCGGACATGGAGCTTGGTGAGCCCACAAGCCGCAATCTCACTTAACTTCAGCTCAGTGATTTCCTCATCCCGGTCAAGGATAACCTCCCCCGTCTCGGGGTTGGCTGCCGGGCTTGCCGCCAGCCGGCCGACGGCCCGCTCAGCAAGGGAGGGCAGCAGCTCACCCTTCTTCGGCTCCGATATCCATATGCCGTCAGGGGTGCCGCAGTCCTCCTGAAAGATGACAACATCCTGGGCAACGTCAATGAGACGCCGGGTGAGGTAACCGCTATCTGATGTCCGCAGGGCGGTATCAGCCAACCCCTTGCGGGCGCCATGGGTGGAGATAAAGTATTCCACAACACTCAAGCCTTCACGAAGGCTAGCCTTAATGGGGAAGTCAATTATCTTGCCCGAGGGGTCGGTCATCAGCCCGCGCATACCTGCCATCTGCCTGATCTGGGAGATGTTGCCCTTTGCCCCGGAGGTCGCCATCATGTAGATGCCCCCGTAGCGGTCAAGGGTCTGGGAGATATTCTCGGTAACGCGGTCAGTAGCCTCAATCCACACATTAACAGCAGCATCATATCGCTCATCCTCGGTGATCAAGCCGCGGTGATACTGGTTATCAATGATGGCAACCCTCTCCTCTGCCTCCTCCAGCAGCTTTGCCTTGCCCGGGGGGACTTCAATATCGTTCATGGCAATGGTGGTCCCGGAGCGGGTAGCATAGTGGAAGCCCATCTGCTTTATGTCGTCCAGCAGGGTAGACGTCTGCTCATGAGGCAGCAGCTTATAGCTATCAGTGACTATTTGCTTAATACTGGCCTTATCAATCACCTTGTTCAGGAAGCGCAGCTCTGGCGGCAGGACATCGTTGAAGATGATGCGACCAACGCTGGTCTTAACCCTCTGCCCCTCCCTTTCCTGGTCCCGGACCTCAATCTCAGCCCTGAGGCCAACCACGCCAAGCTCATAGGCAAGCCTCGCCTCTCCGAAGCTGCCGCATACCAAGCCCTCACCCTTAGCACCAGGCTTGATGGTAGTCAGATAGTAGCAGCCGAGAACAATATCCAGGGTAGGGGTGATGATTGGCTCTCCAGAGCTTGGTACCAGCATGTTATGGATGCTGAGCATCATCTGCCTGGCTTCGCGAACGGCTTCCCGGGACAGCGGAACGTGAACCGCCATCTGGTCGCCATCAAAGTCAGCGTTGAAGGCAGAACAGACCAGCGGGTGGAGCTGAATGGCACTGCCATTAATGAGCACCGGCTCAAATGCCTGGATGCTGAGGCGGTGCAGGGTTGGCGCCCGGTTGAGCATAACCGGTCGTTCCAGGATAACCTCCTCCAGGATATCATACACCTCCGGCTTGGCTCTTTCCGCCTGCCGCCGGGCACTCCTGATATTGAGGGCAAGCCCCAGTTGCAGAAGCCGGCGCATAACAAAGGGCT
>CAZFCV010000116.1:0-4438 GCA_964517985.1 uncultured Dehalococcoidales bacterium
GGTAGGCTTCCCGCCCCGGAGGGCGATGTAGCAGCAGTGACAGCTGCCGATAGGCCCAGGCGTGTTTGGAAAGGTCATCATAGATGACCAGGGCGTCCTTCCCCTGCTCCATAAACTCCTCACCCATGGCACAGCCAGCGTAGGGAGCAAGATACTGCAATGCCACTGAATCAGAGGCATTGGCGGCAACGACAATGGTGTGCCCCATAGCCCCGTGCTCCTCCAGGGTGGCAACTACCCGCGCCACCCGTGATGCCTGTTGGCCAACGGCAACATAGACACAGATTAAATCGCCGCCCTTCTGATTGATGATGGTATCCAGGGTGATGGCGGTCTTCCCGGTGGAGCGGTCGCCGATAATAAGCTCCCGCTGCCCCCGGCCTATCGGTATCATGCTGTCTACCGCCTTGATACCGGTCTGCACCGGGGTATCCACCGACTGGCGCAGGGTAACATTGGGGGCTACCCGCTCCACCGGTCGGGTCTTATCCGTCTTCACGGCTCCCTTGCCATCCAGGGGACGACCCAGGGGGTCAACCACCCGGCCAATAAGGGCATCACCCGCCGGCACCTCGGCAATGCGCCCGGTACAGCGCACCTCATCCCCCTCCTTTATCTTGCCGTACTCATCAACAATAATGGCAGCAACGCTGTCCTCCTCCAGGCTCAGGGCGATGCCGATAATATCGTTGGGGAACTGGAGCAGCTCATTATACTTCGCCCCCGCCAGCCCGTGGATGCGGGCAATGCCATCGCCAATCTCAATGACGGTGCCAACATCCACCATGGACACCGCCGTGCCGAACTGCTCAATCTGCTGCTTGATAATAGAGACAATATCCTGCCCTCTAGCTGTCAATTTGACCTCCTTACCGGCTTACTCACCGCCCGCCCCGAGCCAGCTCCCTCTTTAAAGCCGCCAGTTTACTATGGGTGCTACCATCAAGAAGCTTGCCCCCGATTCTAGCCGTAATGCCCGCCACCAGGCTCGGGTCCAGCTCAGCTTCAACCGTTATCTTCTTGCCCGTTATGGCACCGAGTCTTTTCGCCAGCCTCTGCCTATCCTCCTCATCAAGGGGGACGGCGGTAGCAACCTCCGCCAGCTCTACACCACGATGGCTGTTGAGCAGTTGCTGGTACTCGCGGGCAACATCACCCGCCATGCCCAGCCTGCCCCTGGCGACCAGCAGACAAGCCAGATTCAGTGCCAGGGGGCTTGCCCCCGCCAGCCGCTCCGAAAGCAGCCGGGACTTGGTGGCAAAGGGAACCTTGGGGCTCTCCAGCAGAGCCACCAGCTCCGCCTCCCCGGTCAGGGTAGCAATCTCGCCCAAGTCTGACCGCCACCTGTCCAGTTCCTTTGCCTCCAGGGCAATGTCAAACACTGCCTGGGCATAACGTCGCGCGTAGACCTTTCTCGCCATTCCCTTACCCCGCTTACCAGCGGCTAATCCTTCTTCAGGGTGCTGCTCTCCTCCAGCACCTCATCAATAAGCTGCCGGTGCGCTTTCTTATCCAGAGAACGCTCAATGACCTTCTCCGCCGCCATTATGGTCAGGTCGGCAAACTCCTGCCGCAGCTCATCAATAGCCTCATCTCGCTCCCGCTGAATCTCAGCCTGTGCCCGAGCGATAATGGCTTCACCGTCCTGCTTCGCCTCCGCCTGCGCCTGCCGCCGGAGCTCCTCACCGGTGCGCACGGCACGGGCAACCATTTCCTGCCCCTCCTTACCAGCGGCATCAATCCGCTTCCTGGTCTCCTCCTCAGCCTGCTCTGCCTGCTGCTTGATGTGCTCCGTCTGCTCCATGCTCTCCTTAACCCGGCGGGAGCGCTCATCAAGCATGCGCATAATCGGCTTATAGGCAACCAGATAGAGAAGCCCGAACAGGATTATAAAGGTTACAACCTGCGTTAACAGCGATGGTAGATTAATTCCCAGTTCTGCCACAATACCCTCCCAATATCCGTCCCGGGTCCCGGAAACGCCTCAAAGCATCTCCATCAACCCCGGAACCAGCCAGCGTTGCCGATACCCAGGACTAACTCAGCAGGAATACCCAGGTAATGGCTGCCATCGCCACCATCACCCCTATAACCATAACCGCCGAAGCGATAACGGCAATAAAGGTTGGAATACCACTATCCTCCATGAATCCCCTCCTTCACCGGTACTAATGAAACTTAAGACTACGCCATCATGGCAATGACGATGGACGAAACTAGAACACAAAACCCAGCAGTACTGCCACAATCAGGGCATAGATAGCGATAGCCTCCGCCATGGCAATAGCCAATATCATATTGGTCATTATTGGCCCTCTTGCCTCAGGGTTACGCGCCAGACCCTGCATGGCGCCATACCCCAGTATGCCTATGCCAATCCCGGGCCCCAGGGCACCCAGACCCATAGCCAATCCAATTGCCAGCATTTTCATCGCTTCGGCATCCATTCTGCGTCCTCCTTACTGTATGTTTTTTTAGAATAATTATCCTAATGTGCCTCAGCTTCATGCTGAGTCACCGCCATGGTAACAAAGACAAGGGTCAAGCCGCTAAAGATGAGCGCCTGGACGAAGCCCACCAGCAGCTCAAGCCCATAGAAGGGCAGAGCCAGCACCCACGGCACCAGGAAGGCAGCAATGAGCAGCAGTATCTCCCCGGCAGTCATGTTGCCGAAGAGACGGAAGGTAAAACTGATGTTGCGGATAAACAGGCTGAGTAACTCCAGAAAACCAACAAAAATACCGATAGCCCCGGAGAAGATACCCATCAGGTTGAACTTACCTTTAAATACCTGTCCGACACTGCGGAAAAAGGGGCCAAAATTGAAATACTGGCGGACAAATCCCATGCCCGCCATCTTCAGCCCATAGTAGATAACAAACACGAAGGAAATCAGGGCAACCGCCAGGGGCGTGTTGATATCGGTGTTGGCACCCCTGATCAATTCATGATGCCCAATCTCTATTGAACCGAACCCCGGAATTAAACTGAGCCAGGCATTAAAGAGAACGAAGAGAAAAATGGTGGCAACCATGGGGAAGAAGCGGCGCCCGTTCTCATCCCCGGCGATGCCCTTACAGAGGTCATAAATCCAGCCGAGCAGGAATTCAAAGGCGCTCTGCACCCTGCCCGGCACAAGCTTCATGCGGCGCGTAACGGCAAAACAAAATACCACCAGCACAACCACGGTGAGCCAGGAGCCGATGATACTGTTGGTGATTGGCAAGCCGAAAAGGTGGAAGATAGTCTCAGCAGGAAGCTTGGGGTCAGGTTGGGGGACGCTGAGCCAGCCTGGCATGCTAACACTGACGCCAAATCTGCCGAGCATATTCGTCCCCACAGGACCGGCAAGGAAACCGACGATAAAGAGAGCCAGAAAGAGAACTGCGATGCCAATTAATATAGGAAACGAACAGCCCAGGCAGCCGCGCCGTTTAGCCACTAGCCGTTCTCCTTGTCCTGAATGTTATTCATGAGGGGTCGAATCATCCGATAAACACCAAATAGCGCCACCGCCAGCCCGACCACCAGTCCGCCTATCAAAAAGAATGGCTTGGTACCAAATCTACCGTCAATCCACAGACCACCCCACACCCCGAGAAAAATACACAGCCCAATATACCACCCCACACCCGTCAGCCTCAGAGCCGCTCGCCACCTGCCCATGCCGAAAGGAGCATACCAAATCCGCTTCCTCAGGTCAAGCTTCTCTCCAGCCATCAAAAGACCCTAGAATTCCCACCTCTAGGGTCACTACCACCAGCCAAGCAGGGAGCGGGGCTCAGGATTTTTTATGCTTGTCAAAGTCGTCCAAATCAAGGGTATTGATAAAATCGTAGAAGGCGGACATCCTCTTAAGCTCGTCCTCGCTCACCTTTTCGCCCTCACTCCCTTCGGGAAGAAGCGGCTTGCCCGTCTCCTTGTCCAGCAAGATGCCGGCTTTATCCAGTACCACCTCCCCGGCAAAGATAGGGGCATCCGTCCTTACCGCCAGGGCTAAGGCATCGCTGGGGCGAGAATCAACCTCCATCTGCCCCTCGCTGACATCAAGAATGAGCTTGGCATAGAAGGTGTCGCTCTTAAGGTCGGTGATGATAATAGAGTTGAGGGTAGCCCCCAGGGTGCCGAGAACGGAGTGCAGCAGGTCATGGGTCAATGGCCGGGGCACCGAAACCCCCTGCAGCTTTACGGCTATGGCATCGGCTTCAGAGGGTCCAATCCAGATTGGCAGGTAGCGCTCAGCGGCTTTCTCCTTGAGGATGACCACCCGCTGGTAATTCATCAGGCTAACCCGGATGCTATCAATAGTCATCTCTATCATTATTTGACCTCTACCATCGCTATGCGGACAAATTCAATTCTACTCCATAGTCCTATTACTGTCAACTAGCCTCGGCAAAGACCCGCCAGAGCAGTTTTAAGGGCTCAACAAGCTCGC
>CAZFCV010000117.1:0-4372 GCA_964517985.1 uncultured Dehalococcoidales bacterium
AACGTCGCGCCTGAGGGATTCCATCCTCGTCATGACTTCTGCAAACCGCACCCCCGCCGGCGGCTACTCCCGGGACAACGTATCCGCCCATAGCCAGACACAGAACGAGCGGACAATGGTCGTACTGATGCTGGAAGGGAGCGACGGGGTTGCCAACCTGGACGATATACTGGAAATCCCGGATATACAGGGCAAGGTAGACGCCATCTATATCGGTGCCTACGACCTGTCCCAAGCGCTGGGCTTCCCCGGTCAGGTAGACCACCCCGAGGTAAGGAAACGCTTGGAGATATGCCTCAGCAAAATCAGGGCACGGGGCATAGCCGCCGGAGGATATGTTGCCAAAGACAGCGCCGATATTACCTGGATGTGTGAGATGGGCATGCAGTTTATCACCCTGCTCCCCGACTGCACCATTCTGTTTCACGCCTTTGAAGCCCTGTGCCGCGATTTTCACGAGATAAAATCCGGGCTTAAAGGCAGGGCAAAACCATGACGGTGGTGGGCATGATACCGGCGCGGCTGGAGTCAAGCCGTCTACCGGGGAAGGCTCTGCTGGATATTGCCGGGCTACCGATGGTGGTGCACACCGGCAAGAGGGCGCAGATGGCACGGAGCCTGAATGAGGTCTATGTGGCTACGGATAACGAGCTTATCAGGGAGGCCGTGGAGTTTTACGGGGGCAAGGTTATCATGACCAGCCGCCATCACCGCACGGGCTCGGACCGGCTGGCGGAGGCTTGCCGGTCTATTGAGTGCGACATTGTGGTAAACGTACAGGGTGACGAGCCGCTCGTCGAGCCGGGGCACATTGACGCTATAGTAGAGCCGCTTCTGCGGGACCCTTCCCTGCAGATAGCCGTGGGGGTAACCCCCTACCGTAAAAAAGGAAGCGGCTCGGACATCAAGGCGGTTCTTGACCTTGAGGGTAACATCCTCTACTGCTCCCGTACCGACCTGCCCAGTGATGCCCGGACAACGGTGGACGAGATGCTGAAGATGTGCTTCATTGTCCCGTTCCGCAAGGAGTTCCTCCTCCAGTACTCCTCATGGGCACCAACCCCTCTGGAGTCCATAGAGTACAACGAATACCTCCGTGTCCTGGAGCACGGGGTCAAAATCAGGGCAGTAAGGATTGAAGACGCCAAGATAAGTGTGGACACAGCCGAAGACCTGGAAGAGGTGAGGCAACTCATGCGGGACGACGCCCTCCGGCGACACTACATGTGACGGGGGATAGTTTGAAGCAAAGACCGGAACGAGGGACAATGAAAGAGAAGGCGATTATCCTGCTTCATCCCGATGATACCCGTAGAGGGGCGCGGCTGGTAGCCGGAAAGCCCTTCTCCTGGCTCTATCTGGGGCAGGACGTGGGGCAAAGAGAGGCGATTTCCCGAAAGCTGGGGAGGGATAGCTACTACTCCCTCGGCAGCCGCCTCCAGGAGACTGCTATCAGGGAAAAACAGCCATTTTTGGACTTTATCGCCGGGCTGGGCGCCCACCAGAAAAACAGGCGCCACTGGTGGGCATCAAATATCGCCTACAAGAGTCCCCTGACCAGCGACCTGTTCCTGCACTGGTGTTACGCCGCCGTTCTGGAACAGGTCGGCTCGGAAGAGGAGTGGCTAGTGACAAAGCCGCTCCTGGTCTTCATTGAGAACCGCTGGTTATACCGCTACCTGTGGCGGCGCCACCGGCCGGATAGAGACCGGTTTCGCTTCCTGAGCCGAAAATCGGTCCTCCCGGAGCTGGCAGGGATGGTTATGCGAGGCATCGCCGTCCGCGGGCTTGTCCTTGCCCGGGTGGGGTGGCAGAGGTGGCGCTTCCGGGTGGCTCCTCCCGGAAGCAAGGCTGCCGAAGGGATATACATCCACAGCGAGGTCTCCGCCAGGAGTTTCCCGGGGGATGGGCAGTTTCAGGAGCGCAACTTTGGCAGATTGACCACGGTTCTGAACGATGCCAGGCGGAGGATCAGCTACGTTACCTCTCCTTTTATGGCGGCACGGCTAAAGAGGCAATGCCTGAGTTCGGACAGGGGAGGGTTTGTTTTCCTGGACAGGTATGCCACTACCGGCAACCTGCTACGGAGCTTCCTCACCTCACCGGCTCCATCCTGCCCCCGGGTAGTAACGGGGAAATTCCCCTCTGTCCGGGTGCTGCTGCAACATGAGATAGCCCGCGATTTGCCTGTTTTTGCCAAGACCATCCTCCACTACCTCTGCTTCAAGGACTGGCTGAAGGACATTAGCCCGCAGGGAGCCACGGTTATCTACCCCTTTGAGAACCAGCCCTGGGAGAAGATGCTCTGTCTGGCAGCCAGAGAGAGGGGGGCGGGCATCCGCCTGATTGGTTTCCAGCACGCCGGTGTTGCCAGCCTGCTCTTAAACTACTTTCCCGGCAAGGGGGAGACCGACATCATGCCCCTACCACAGCAGATAATAACCAGCGGCGAATATACGCGGCAGCTTTTTGCTGAAGGCTGGGACGATAAGGTTGAACTCAAGAATGGCGGCGCCCTGCGCTATGAATACATGCACCAGGACAAGCCAGCTCCGGCAGCGGCTAACAGGGACATAAAGACCATACTGGTCGCCTTCACCTACTCGCCCAACCTGACGGCGGAGATGCTGATAGCCCTGTTTGACGCTTTTGCCGGGGAAAAAGAGGCGGGGATAGAGTTTGTCCTTAAATTCCACCCGGACGTACCGCTGGATTATCTGAATATCAAGCTGCCCGCCTGGCCGGAACGTTTCCGGGTGGTGGACAAGCCGGTATCGGAGCTTCTCAAGCAGGCTGACCTGCTTGTCTACTCGTCATCAACGGTGGGTCTGGAAACCTACCTTGCCGGGATTCCGGTCATCCGCTACCACTCCGAGCACATGCTCGGGCTTGACCCCATGGATGCCCTGGATGGCTCGGTTATTCAGAGCTGCTCCAGAGACAATATGAAGGAGGTCGTTCTCTCGGTGCTATCGGGCAGCGTCACCAGCCAGTTGAGTAACGGTTCCATCAAGCCGGAATACTTCTTTGCCCCGCCCGACTTTGAGCTATGGAAAAAGGTGGTGGCTGGTGAATAGCCGCGCCAGTAATATAAGCCCCGCCCTATTTATTGCCCGGCTATGGCAGCGGAAAAGCCTGTTTCAGCTGAACTTCACGGCGGGCACCAACTCCCTCGGAGAGAGCCTGTCGGTTATTATCTCTCTGCTCAAACTGGAACCACTGCGCAACGGCATATGGATTGACCTGTTCCAGAAACAGCTGGCAGGGCTGCTGGGGGTGAAATACGTCTTTACCTTCGCTGCCGGCAGGATGGCACTCTACGCAATACTAAAGGCAATGGGTATCGGGAAGGGGGATGAGGTGATAATACCCGGCTATACCTGCGTGGTGGTGCCCACCGCCATCGTCCTGACCGGTGCCAAGCCGGTCTACGTTGACATATCCCCAAAGGACTACAACATGGACGTTACGCAGATAGAGGCAAAAATTACTCCCCGCACCAGGGCAATTATTGCCCAGCATACCTTTGGCAGCCCGAGCAATCTGGAGGTTATCACCGGACTATGCCACCGCTATAAACTCTATCTTGTTGAGGACTGTGCCCACGTTATGGGCGACGATGGGCAGGGGAGAATGCTGGGAACAGCGGGGGATGCCGCCTTCTTCTCCACCGACCACACGAAATTTATCTCAACATCGGTCGGGGGCATTGCCGTTACGGACAATCCGGTAATCGGCGCCAGACTGAAAGAAATATACGATAACACCCCTTTTCTGAAGCGAAGTCAGATTCTCCGGATACTGTTGCAGTTCATGGTAACCGGCCTGCTCTGTCATCCGCGCATCTATTATATCGGGCGGGCAGCCTGCTATCTCTACGATAAAACCGGGCTTCCCTTCTTTATGGGCGACTACGCAGAGGTAAAGATGCCTGATTCCTATCCCTACCCGGCACGGCTCTCCAATATTCAGGCAAAGGTCGGTATTGCCCAGCTCAAGAAGCTAAAAGATAATCAGGAGCACCGTAATCTTGTCTTCAGAAAGTACCGGCAGTTGTTTGACGGCGTCACCATCCGGAATTTCTCCGCATACCCGCTGCGGTTTGTTCTCGAGGTGAGTAACCGGGAAAGGTGGGCTGAGACCCTAGCCCCCAGGGTGATGGTGGAAACATGGTTTGATTCGCCGGCACACGGGAAAAATAGCGGACTATCGGAAATATTCTATAACACCGGCGACTGTCCGGTGGCGGAGGCGGTGACGGGGAGAATCATTAATCTGCCGACACACCCCAGGGTAAAGCCCCGGGATGTTGACCGGATGGCGGCTTTGCTGACCAGTGAACTCCGGGACAGCATTATCAATTAGGTGAGGT
>CAZFCV010000118.1:0-4014 GCA_964517985.1 uncultured Dehalococcoidales bacterium
TTATACCCCCCTTATCAAGGAAGAACGTAGCCGGGATACCGCGGATATGGTAGCGCTGCGCCACCTCGCCAGACTCATCAAGCAACACCGGGAAGGAAAGGTTGCTGCTTTCCATAAACTCCCGCACCCGGGCGGGGCTTTCCCCGATGTTAACCGCCAGCACTACCAGCCCCCTCTCCGACCACCCGCTATGTACCTCCTGGATATAGGGCATCTCATAAAGGCAGGGGTCACACCAGCTTGCCCAGAAGTTGAGCATTACCGCCCTGCCCTTGAGGCTATCAAGGGAAACCGGCTCACCGTTAAGAGCGGGGAGCTGAAAGGCGGGGGCTGGTGCACCGACCCGTGGTGCCTGAGCCGAGCCCGACTCAGACTGACAGGCGGCAGCCACCGCTACCAGGGCAATTAACACCGCCAGTATCAGTCTTCGCCATCTAGCATAAGCCTTCCCGGCTCTCATAATTCCACTGCCAACCGGCTCTAAAACAAGCTGAAGAGCAGGCACACCAACAGCATAATACTAACTGATTTGGCTCCTAATATCAACCTGACCGGCAAGCGGCACCACCCCCTAGACAGCCGGGCAACGGTAACCTATAATTAGATGACCTGGGCATATGACCAGCAGGAGGCATCTGCCAGTTGCCCGTTAACAGGCTGGGGGCGATAAGAGAGACGATAGGAGCCGGAAAGAATCCAACTAAGGGGGTAGGAATGCCTGTCTATGTAATGCTGACCAGTCTTACTGATGAGGGAAGGAAAACCATCAAGGAAAACCCGAGCCGGATTAAGGAGGTTAACCAAGAGGTTGAGACTATGGGGATCAAGATACTGGCTCAGTATGCCGTTCTGGGGCAGTATGATTTCGTCAATATCCTGGAGGCACCAAGCAATGAAGCCATATCCAGAGTGGCTATAGAGCTGGGTGCCAGAGGAACCCTGCAAACCACGACCCTGGCGGCGATGACCCTGGACAATTTTGTTGCCAGCCTGAAAAAGTAGCCAATGTCATCCCAGACCCGTGTCTCCTGCCCCCAGCCTACTGTTAGCCATCACCCCAGGCGTTTTATGCCGGTAAGCCTAGCCAATCAAAGACGCCGAGCATCTTCAGCCCCATGTAGAACATTACGGCAACGAATACATACTTCAGGTACCTGGCGGGCAGCCGGTGGGCAGCGATAGCGCCCACCGGAGCCATGCCGACACTGGTAATCGCCAGAATGAGCCACGCTGGCAGATAAACATAGCCGATAGAGCAGCCCGGCAGGTTGGGAACACCAAGACCATTTACAATATAGCCGGCAGCACCGCCAAGGGTGGTGAATATCATAACCGCCAGGGATGTAGCCACGGCATTATGCATCCTGAGCCTGAGAACTGCTGCCATCACCGGAACCGTAAAAATACCCCCACCAACACCGAGTATGCCGGATACAAAACCCACGGGGATACCCCAGGCAACCCATAGCCACCTTTTCTCCTCGGGCTCCCGCTGTGCCGCTGGCTGCCCAACGGTAAGCATCCGGGCAATACTGAGAATGATAGCAGCCCCGAAGGCGAGCTTCAGCACATCACCGGGCAGGCGGGTTGCCAGGGTAGCGCCAGCAAAAGCGGCTATCATGGTGCAGCTGCCCATAACAAAGACCGCCTTCCACCACACTGCCCCCTGCCGGCTATGCCGCCAAGCCCCGCTCAAGGCTGTAGGCAGGGCAACCAGCAAGCAGGTGCCAAACGCCAGCTTTATCGCCATATCCGCCGGAAGACCAAGGGCGGTGAATACCATGTACTGTACCGGGGTCATGATAAAGCAGCCGCCAATCCCAAGCAGACCACTGGCAAAGCCAGCGCCGATACCGGTTGCCAAGAGGATAACTACGTGAGCCTCTGTCATTCGGCTATCAATCTCTTTCGTACGCTAAGGCGTCTGTCCCGTTGAGGAGTCTGCCCGGTCCCTAGCCCGGGCATAGACCCGGTAGAGGGTTTCGCCGCCGGCGACAAAGCACTCGGTGCACCCGCCACACTCTTCCGGACTAACCTCTTCGGTGCAGACGTCAAAGCTCAGCTCATGGTACATGTCCAGGATTCTCCCTAAATCCCCCCCGGAAGTAGTGGCTGCCAGCCTCCAGCCTTCCTTTTCCATTGTCTCCTTATCCACAGGTTACCCCCACCACCCAACCTACCCCATTATAAAGCCTGGAGAGCCGTGATGCCACCAGGATATCGCCCTTGACCTGAGGAGGCAACCCCTATACTCCGTGGCAATTGCCGGTGAAGCCCCCTTGCTGCTATAATCCGGCTAAGGAACGGGGCTGTAGCTTAGCTGGGAGAGCGCCTCCCTTGCACGGAGGAGGTCGGGGGTTCGAGTCCCCCCAGCTCCACCACCGGCAGAGGTTGGCAAATCGCTAGAGAAAGCGTCCCTCTTGCTTCGCTTACTCCTGAAAATGGCTCATCTTACCTGAGCTTCCACGTTCGTTGCTCTGGCTAACATATCTTTTCTCCGGAACTCCCGTATCTGGGGGATAAGGAGCACCAGGGTTAGTACGAAGGAGAGCGCATCGGCGATCGGAAATGCCAGCCATACGCCATCCAGCTGCCAGAAACGCGGCAGTATAAATATCAGGGGAATCAAGAACAGGGCCGGTCTTGATATGGCAGTAATAAAGGACTGGGTGGCTTTCCCGATTGACTGGAAGATTAAAGAACCGACCATCATAAAGCCTATCAGATACATAAACATAAAGATACGCTTCGCGGCGTAAGAGCCCATAGCAATAAGCTCGTTATCCGCCGAGAAGATGCGGATAAACGGCTCCGGAAGGAAATAGAGAACCAAAAATACGCCAACCGAGCAGGCTGTTGCCGCCGCAATGGCTATCTTTATCGCCTTCAGTGCCCGGTCATAGCGCTTCGCCCCGTAATTGAAGCCGAGCACTGGCTGAAGGCCCTGGCCAATGACCATACCCGGCATCAGGGCAAACATCATTATACGGATAACTATGCCCGCGGCAGACACGGCAACGTCACCACCATAGACACCAAGCATTCTATTCACTAAAATCATGGACAGACTGCTCGCCACCGTCCTTGCCAGCGATGCAACCCCTATGGTAATAATTCCCTTCAATATATTCCATTCAACACTCAGGTTTCGGGCAAGAATCCTGAGGAAGCTCCTTCTCGTAATGTAGTAGCTCATGAGGAACGAGGCAGAAATCAGCTGCGCTATCACCGTGGCGATGGCTGCTCCCTGTATCCCCATGTCCAGCAGTATGATGAATACCGCATCAAGTATGATGTTCAATACGGCACCGGTAATCATGGCTATCATGGGGACACGGGGATTCCCTTCGGCTCGTACCAAGCCATTTAGAGACATGGCTAAAATACGGAAAATCGTACCGTAAAGGATAATCGTCATGTAGTCCCGGGCGTAGGGAAGGACGGTCTCCGACGAGCCCATAAGCCTGAGCCAGAAGTCTGGATTGGCCAAGCCGGTTATCATTATTACGGTGGAGAGCACAATAGCCAGGGTTATAGCGTTACCCAGTGCCCGCTCTGCCCTGGGGGTGTTTCCGGCTCCGATTAATCTTGAGATTACTGACGCCCCACCCATCCCCACCATTTGCCCGATTCCCATTGTCAGCATCTGGAACGGGAAAACTATGGAAAGCCCGGCAATACCCAGGGTGCCAACGTAATGACCGATAAAAATCGTGTCTACCACGTTGTATAATGCCATGACAAACATGCCGAAAAAGGCGGGGAGGGAGAGTCTCAGCAGTAACCGCCCAATCCGGCTATCGTCAAGCATATTGTGATTCCGATTATTCATAGAGCTGATGGCACATCCTGGTAAAAGTTATACCTTAACGGCTGGCGTGGGATTTCCCCTACCGCAACTTTGATAATATATCTCGTAGCTTCCGCAACGAATCCGATAAACCTTCCAGGTCTTCGTCTGTTAGCTGGGACATGGTTTCCCGGACAGCATTCATTAGCCTTTTTCTATGTTCT
>CAZFCV010000118.1:4024-4327 GCA_964517985.1 uncultured Dehalococcoidales bacterium
GTCAGTAAGGGTTATATTAACGGTCCGTCTGTCGGCGGTATCCATCTTCCGTTCAACTATTTTCAAATCTACCAGCCTATCTATAAGCTGGGTCATTTGAGCCCGGGCAATTTGTAGCCTTTCTCCAATCTCGGCAACGTGCAGCGTTCCTTCTGCCCGCAGCAGCCTCATAACCTCAAAATGCTGTGGCGTAATATCCGAACCAATACTGGCAAGCGTGGGCTTGAGCAACTTTTTCCTTGTTCTCCTGAAGATGAGGGGCGGGATGGACAGAAAATCGGCGACGGCTCTTTCTAAAATATC
>CAZFCV010000119.1:0-4241 GCA_964517985.1 uncultured Dehalococcoidales bacterium
ATAGTCCTTACCAACCGGTACTACCTTTCCCTTGGCATTACCTCATTGCAGGAGGCTAGTGTCACCAATGACCTCGGCCGCTGGCAGGCTCTGCGCCGCCTGAAGGGCGCCGGCAGGCTGAGGAGCCGGGTGTCCATGCTCTTCGGCTTTGATGCCCTGGGGCAGTTCCGGGAGGCGGGCCTGGCGATGGGCGCCGGTGATGATGAGCTGCGCCTGGGCGGGGTGAAGATAATAGTGGGGGAGACCACCGGGGAGCTGCAGCCACCCCAGCTGGAGCTGAACCGGCAGGCGGTTGCTGTCCACCGGGCGGGCTTTCCGCTGGCTATCCACGCTATTGAGGAGGGCGCCGTGGCGGCGGCGATAACCGCTCTGGAGCATGTCCGTAGCCGGCACCCGGGGGAGGAGCGGCGGCACCGCATAGAGCACTGCTCCGAGTGCCCCCCCGGGCTGCTTGAGCGGCTGAGCCGGCTGGGGGCGATTATCGTCAGCCAGCCCCCCTTCCTGTATTACAGCGGGGAGCGGTATCTCGCCACCGTGCCCGCCCGCCAGCTGCCCTGGCTCTACCGCTTCCGCTCCTTTATTGATAGCGGCTTGACCGTCGCCGCCAGCTCCGACTCGCCGGTGGTGCCGGCAAGCCCCCTGGTGGGGATATACGCTGCCGTCACCCGGCGGGCGGAAAACGGGCAGGAAGTCCTGCCCGGGCAGTCCGTTTCCCCCGGGCAGGCAGTGGCGATGTACACCACCAACGCTGCCTACGCCTCGTTTGAGGAGGATATCAAGGGTGCCATCACCCCCGGCAGGCTGGCGGACATGGTTCTCCTGAGCGACGACCCCGCCAGCTCACCCCCGGAGGCGATAAAAGATATCCGGGTTGAGATGACCATTATCGGCGGGGAGGTGGTCTGGGGGGCGGAAGAACAGGGCTAGAAATCGCTGAGGGGGGCTTTGTGGAGGGGGCTCAGGTAGGAGGTATCGTTGTGCCTGGTGAGGATAAACTGCTCCCCGTTATGGGCAAAGGTTGTCGTCCCGCCGGTGTCCTGCCGGATGTTCCAGAAGTGGGAGTTGTCCAGCCCGAGCAGGGCGCATATCAGGACCTTGTTCACCACCCGGTGTGCCACCAGAACCACGGTGCCCCGGTGGCGGGCAACTGCCTCATCTACCACACTGGTGGCTCTCCGGCGGACGTCGCTCAGGCTCTCCCCGGCGGGCATCCTTACCTGATGGGGGCGGTCAAGCCACCCGGCGTACAGCTCTTTATACTTCTCCTTGACCTCTTCGTGGGGTAAGCCCTGCCACTGCCCGTAGTCAAAATCAATAAGACCGGGAGCAATATGGACATCAAGCCGGTGGTAGCCGGCAATCGCCCCGGCGGTCTTCCGGGCTCGCTCCAGCGGGCTGGAATAAACGGCATCCAGCTTTAAGTGGCTCAGATGCTTTGCCAGCAGCTCCGCCTGTCTCTGCCCGGTTTCATTCAGGGCGACATCCGCCCTGCCCCGGAACACCTCCCGGACATTCCACTCCGTTTCCCCGTGTCGTGCCAGGATAATCCCGGTCATTCTGGCGGCTCTATCTTCTCCACCTCAACGGTGCACTCGGTTACCAGTGCCGCAAAAGCCGCCAGCGCCGCCAGAACCGGGGCGGCGATAATGCCTATCGCTGCCGCCGGAGCGCCGATGGACAGCGGAATCTCCAGCACCACCCGCCCTTCGTGCAGCAGGCGCACCCTTCTGATGTTCCCCTCATGGATGATCTGTTTTATCTTCCCAACCAACTCTTTCCCGGATACGGTGAACTTCTCGCCGGTGGTCATGGCTAGCCCTCCTTCCCCTGCATATTAGATGCCGGCTGGTATTGTGTCAAGGGCGTTTCTATTGAATTGTTCTTTTTTCATGCTATACTGTAGGGCATAAACCGGCTTTCACTTAAGGGGTTTCATGAAGAAGGACTTGCTTTCCATATCCGACCTTGGTAGCGAAGGGATTCGCTTACTGATATCGGATGCCATTGATATAAAAGCCCGGGGCTGGCTCTCTTCTCTCAGCCGGAAGGTGCTGGCTATCCTCTTTGAGAAGCCGTCCTTGAGGACGCGGGTGAGCTTTGAGGTGGCGATGCGCCAGCTGGGCGGGCAGACCGTCTATCTCTCCCCGGCGGAGGTCGGGCTGGGGCAGCGGGAGGTGGCTCCGGATATCGCCCGGGTGCTCAGCCGCTATGTGGATGCCATTGCCGCCCGCACCTTTTCCCACCAGACGGTGGAGGCTCTGGCGGAATATTCGGCAGTGCCGGTGATAAACGCCCTATCTGACCGGGAGCACCCGTGCCAGGCTCTGGCTGACCTGCTTACCATCTACGAGAAGAAGGGGGAGCTCCGGGGGCTGACCCTCGCCTTTGTTGGGGACGGCAACAATGTGGCGCATAGCCTTATGCTGGCGGCGGCGCTGGTCGGCATGAACTTCCGGATTGCCTCCCCGGCGGGCTATGCTGTCCGGGAGGACATCTTGCAGCTGGCTCAGGGCTATGCTGAGGCTAGCGGCGCCGACGTGTCCTGCTCTGGTGACCCGCACCTGGCGGTCAACGGGGCTGATGTCGTCTATACCGATGTCTGGACAAGCATGGGGCAGGAGGCGGAGGCGGAGGAGCGGCGCCGGGCGTTTAGCGGCTACCAGGTGAACAACGAGCTCCTCTCCCTGGCGGGCGAAAACGCCATGGTGATGCACCCGTTGCCGGCGCACTACGGTGAGGAGGTGGCGGAGGGCATATTGGATAGCCCCGGTTCCGTGGTCTTTGACCAGGCGGAGAACCGGATGCATCTCCAGAAGGCGCTCCTGTGGCAGATGCTGGGTGGTCTGGAGATACCAACCGACTGGCTACCGGTAAGGAGGTAATATGTTGCTCAGGGCAGCCTGGTCTCCAGTTTTAGTAACGGCGCTGGCTCTGCTGGGCTACCACTTCCAGTGGCCCATGGAGGTCCTGGCTCCGGGACTGGTCGTTATTGTGGTTATTGGCTTGGTGGTGGTGGCGACCGGGGGCAGGGAGAGGGAGCAGGAGCGCGCCTCGCTGCGGCTGAGGGAGCTGGCGGGCTATTTTAGCCGCCGCTTTGCCGGCAACTCGCCGCTATCCATATTTGCCATTATAGATAGCCTCTACACTGTGGAGAACCCGAAGGTGTGGGACTGGGCGCGAGCCTGCGACATGGCGCAGCGTCTCTTCAATGGCTGGTGCGAGCGCTTTATCAGCCGTGTTGAGAGCGACATCATGGCGGGACGGTTTACCCTTTACCAGCGCACCTATCTCAGTGAGTTGTGGTTAATCAATAGCCACTATCATGAGTTTGTGGAGCAGTTTTACGAGGTGGCGGAGAAGGTGGAGATGCCCCGGGAGACGGTAGACCAGTACAACAGGTTCGTTATGGAGTACAACGCCTTTGTCCAGCATTTCCAGGACTACATAGTAGAGCTGAAGAGGTTTGCCCGGACGGAGATTGAGCCGCCGAGCATCAAGGTGGCTAGGGAGCTATCCGGGGAGAAGCCGGCTCCGCCGGTAGTGGAGGAGAAAAAGCCGCCCCCGCCTGCCGAGCATAAGGGGTATATTATGTAGCCGGGGGTGGCTTCCCCGGTAAAAACCGGAAGGGTAAGTGGTTGGTAGACAGCATATGTAAGGAAGGTGTGGGGGTAGCGGTGAGTAAGCCTATTGTCGCTATTGTCGGTCGGCAGAACGTCGGCAAGTCCACGCTGCTCAACCGGCTGGCGGGCAGGCGTCTGGCTATTATTGAAGACCAGCCGGGGACAACCCGTGACCGGTTGTCAGCCGGTGTTTCCTGGCAGGGGTCTGAGTTCACCGTGGTTGATACCGGCGGGATTGAGCTGCAGCCCACCTCCACCATCGCCCGGGAGGTCAAAGCGCAGGTGGCGGTGGCAATCGCGGAAGCCGATGCTATTGTCTTTGTCGTTGATGTTAGAGACGGGATAATACCCTCCGACCAGGAGATAGCCAATATGCTTCGCCAGACAGCCAAGCCGGTGCTGCTGGTGGCGAACAAGGCGGATAATGCCCGGCTTGAGGCGGGGGCGGTGGAGTTCTATGCCCTGGGCTTGGGTGAGCCGCTGGTGATTAGCGGTCATCACGGGCGGGGCATCGCCGAGCTGCTGGACAGGGTTACCGCGGTGCTGCCGCCATCACCACCGGTTGCCGCTGAGCCGGAGGTTATGAAGCTGGCTATTGTGGGCCGGCCCAACGTGGGCAAG
>CAZFCV010000120.1:0-4135 GCA_964517985.1 uncultured Dehalococcoidales bacterium
CACCTCCAGCTTGGCTCTTTCCGCCTGCCGCCGGCCAATCCTGATATTGAGGGCAAGCCCCAGTTGCAGAAGCCGGCGCATAACAAAGGGCTTAAATAACTCCAGAGCCATACGGCGGGGTAAGCCACACTGGTGCAATTTTAGCTCGGGACCAACAACGATAACGGAGCGTCCGCTGTAGTCAACCCGCTTGCCGAGCAGGTTCTGGCGAAAGCGCCCCTGCTTGCCCCGGAGCATGTCCGAGAGCGATTTCAGCTTGTGGTTGCCGCTGACCGAGACCATCCTTCCCCGCCGCCCGTTATCAATAAGGGAGTCAACCGCTTCCTGAAGCATGCGCTTCTCGTTGCGGACGATAACCTCCGGCGCTCCTATCTCCATCAGGTGGCGCAGGCGGTTATTGCGGTTGATAACCCGCCGGTAGAGGTCGTTGAGGTCGCTGGTAGCAAAGCGGCCGCCATCAAGCTGAACCATGGGTCTGAGCTCGGGGGGTAAGACCGGCAGTACGGTCAGTATCATCCACTCCGGCCGGTTACCGCTGCGGCGGAAGGCTTCCACCACCTGCAATTGCTTGGATGCCTTGCGGCGGCGCTGGCTTGAGGAGGAGCGGGTCTCATTGACAAGCTCGGTGCGCATTTCATCCAGGTCAACGTCCTTAAGAACCTGGAGAATAGCCTCGGCTCCCATCCCCGCCTCAAAGACCGAACCGTATTTCTGCCTTAGCTCCCGATACTGAGTCTCGGCAAGCAGCTTCCGGGGATAGAGGTCCCTTAGCTGTTCTATATCGGCGGCAAGCTGCTCCTCAAGCAATGCCTTATTCTCGGCAAAACGGCGCTGGACCTCGTTCACCTCTTCCACCGTGGCTTGCTTTTGCTCAAGCTCAGCGACCTCCGCATCCAGCGCTCCCTGGTGCTCCGCCGCCTCCTGCAGGTATCTATCCTCAAGCTTTTTGACCAGTTCCTGGCGGGCGGCATCGGCTATGGAGGTAATGATATAGTGAGAGAAGTAGAGAACCCGCTCCAGGCTGCGGGGGGAAAGGTCAAGCAGCACCCCCAGGCGGCTGGGCACCCCCTTGGCAAACCAGATGTGAGCCACCGGTGCCACCAGTTCAATATGCCCCATGCGCTCCCGGCGCACCTTGGCTCGAGCCACCTCAACCCCGCACTTATCACAGATGACGCCCTTGTAGCGTATCCGCTTATACTTGCCGCAGTAGCACTCAAAGTCCTTGGTCGGGCCAAAGATTCGCTCACAGAAGAGCCCATCCCTCTCCGGCTTCAGGGTACGGTAGTTGATGGTCTCCGGCTTGGTCACCTCACCGTAGGACCAGCTCCGTATCTGCTCCGGTGAAGCCAGGGAAATACGAACGGCATCAAAATCATTAACTTCCAGCATCTTCCTCCGTCCCTCTCAAATCCGTATCCTTGTTAGAATCAACCGAATTTTCTATAACGGCTTCTTCAGTAGATTCCACCGAGGTTTCTATAACGGCTTCCCCGGTTGATTCTACCGAGGTTTCTATAGCCGCTTCTTCAGTAGATTCCACCGAGGTTTCTATAACCGCTTCCTCAGTTGATTCTACCGTGTCTTCCGTGGTTGTAACCGTATCGGCAATACCGGGAAACACGCTTTCCAGTTCCAGCGCCGGCGCTGCTTCCGCAGTGGTGCTTACCCCCTCTTCCTCCTCTTCACTCACCACCTCAACAGCCAGCCCCAGGCTCTGCAGCTCCTTGACCAGAACCCGGAATGATTCCGGTACGCCCGGCGGCAGGATATCCTCGTTCTTGACTATCGCCTCATAGGTCTTGGCGCGACCGCTGACATCGTCTGACTTGATAGTAAGAAACTCCTGGAGGTTGTGGGCAGCGCCATAAGCCTCCAGCGCCCAAACCTCCATCTCGCCAAAGCGCTGACCGCCAAACTGAGCCTTGCCCCCCAGGGGCTGCTGGGTAATCAGGGAGTAGGGGCCGGTGGAACGGGCATGAACCTTATCTTCAACCAGGTGAATAAGCTTCATCATATAGATATAGCCCACGGTTACCGGCTGGTCAAAGGGCTCGCCGGTGCGCCCATCACGCAGGATAAACTTGCCCATAATCGGCGGGATAAGACCGCTCTCCATCTTTACCCTCTCCGCAGCCTGTTCCATCTCCTGCGGGCTAAGGTTGCCGCTGGCGATACCAATCTCCTCAAGCCACAGGCGCAGGCAGACCTCCCGCGCCACCTCGGGGTGGTCATCAGCAAACACCTCCTCCCCATCGTAGCCATGGCTGTTGAGCCAGGCTTTTGCCATCTCCAGCTGCACAGTATTGCCATTATCATCGGGTCTGGAGGAGACCGCCCCCGCCTTCTGTGCCAGCCAGGCTCTACCCAGGGCGCCCTCAATGGCGGCATCATCAGCGCCGTCAAACACCGGGGTAAGCGCCCGGAAGCCCAGTGCGTGTGCCGCCCCGCCGAGATGCGTTTCCAGAACCTGACCGATATTCATCCGTGACGGGACTCCGATCGGATTAAGAACAATATCCACCGGCGTGCCATCAGGAAGGAAAGGCATGTCTTCAACCGGGGCAATCATGGCAATAACCCCTTTATTGCCATGCCGCCCGGCGAGCTTATCCCCTACCGAAATAGCGCGCCTCTGGGCGACCCATACCTGCACCCACTCGTTAACCCCGGCAGGCAGGTCATCACCGGCATGGCGGGAGAAGACCCGGACATTAATCACCTTGCCCCACTCGCCATGAGGCACCCGCAGCGAGCTATCTTTTACCTCGCGGGCTTTCTCGCCAAAGATAGCCCGCAGCAGCTTCTCCTCGGCGGACAACTCCGTCTCCCCCTTCGGGGTAATCTTGCCCACCAGGATATCATCGGGTCCCACTTCAGCGCCGACGCGGATAATCCCATCCTCATCCAGCTCGCGCAGGCTTTCCTCGCCAACGTTCGGTATATCCCGGGTAATCTCTTCTGGGCCAAGCTTGGTATCCCGGGCTTCAATCTCGTACCTCTCAATACGAATAGAGTTAAACTTGTCCTCCTCAACCAGACGATTGCTGATGACGATGGCATCCTCAAAGTTATAGCCCTCCCAGCTCATGAAGGCGACCAGCACATTCTGCCCCAGCGCCAGCTCTCCCTGCTCCGTCGCCGAGCCGTCAGCCAGAATTGAGCCCGGCGCCACGCCGTCACCCTTGCTGACCACCGGACGCTGGGTAATGCAAGTTCCCTGGTTGGTGCGCACAAATTTCATCAGCGGGTAAACGTGTTCCTTGCCGCTGTCATCGGTAACCACAACCCGGGCGCTGGTAACCGAGGTTACCACCCCAGCCTCGCCGGCAAAGAGCACCTGCCCGCTGTGCTTGGCGGCTTCCACCTCCATGCCGGTAGCTACCAGGGGCGCCTCCGGGCAAAGCAGGGGTACTGCCTGCCGCTGCATATTAGCCCCCATCAGGGCACGATTGGCATCATTGTGCTCCAGGAAGGGTATCAGCGCGGCGGCAACACTGAATATCTGCTTGGGGGAGACATCCATCAGTCTCAACTTATCCGGCGCCTCCAGCAGGTAACGGTTACCCTGCCGGGCTTCAACCCGCTCCTCGACAAACTGGTTTTTGGCGTCAAGCCGGGCGCTAGCCTGGGCAACGGCATATTCCTCCTCCCTGTCTGCGGAGAGGTAGACAACATCATCGGAAACAAAGGGCGCCACCTTTATAACCCTGGGGGGCAGCTTAGCCAGCTTGGTGATATGCCCCGGGGTAACGGCAGCCTGTGCTTTGATAATGGTTTTTCCCTCATCATCAACGACTGCTTCCCGGACCGTCCTGCCCGGCAACCGGTCATCGGTACTATCAAGCTCGGCGATAACCAGACGGTATGGTGTCTCAATGAAACCATACTCATTAATCTGGCTATAGGTAGCCAGAGAGCTGATGAGGCCAATATTGGGCCCCTCCGGTGTCTCAATGGGGCAGATCCGGCCGTAGTGGGAAAAGTGCACGTCCCGGACCTCAAACCCGGCTCGCTCCCGGGATAGACCCCCGGGGCCCATCGCTGACAGACGCCGCTTGTGAGTCAGCTCTGCCAGGGGGTTGGTCTGATCCATAAATTGTGATAGCTGTGAGCCACCGAAGAACTCCCGAAC
>CAZFCV010000121.1:0-4095 GCA_964517985.1 uncultured Dehalococcoidales bacterium
GTCCCGGAGGAAGACCTGCCGGTCAGGCTCCCCGAGGACGCCGAGTTCAAACCCACCGGGGAATCGCCGCTGAAATACAACGAGGGGTTTGTCAATACCACCTGCCCCCGCTGCGCCGCCCCCGCCAGACGGGAGACGGACACCATGGACACCTTTATGTGCTCCTCATGGTACTTCCTGCGCTACGCCAGCCCGGACTGCAATAGCGCCGCCTTTGACGCGGCAAGGCTAAAATACTGGCTGCCGGTTGACCTCTATACCGGGGGTGCCGAGCACGCCGTCATGCACCTTTTCTACGCCCGCTTCTTCATCAAGGCGCTGCGCGATATGGGGCTGGTCGACTTCAGCGAGCCGTTCACCCGCCTCTTCAACCAGGGAGTCATCATCGTGGAGCGGCAGAAGATGAGCAAGTCAAAGGGTAATGTCATCACCCCCGACGAGTACGTCTCCGAGCTGGGTGCCGATGCCGTTCGTGCCTACCTCATGTTTGTCGGTCCCTGGGAGGGGGGCGGCGAGTGGGACGATAGCGGCATAAGCGGCATAAGCCGCTGGCTCAACAGGGTATGGAACCTGGCACTGAGGGGATATAATCAGGGTGAGAAAGCTGGTCCTGACAAAAGGCAGGAGGCAGGGCGGGAGCTGGCACGGATTTCCCACCAGACAATCAGAAAGGTCACCACTGACCTGGAGCGGCTCCGCTTCAACACCATGCTGGCCGCGCTGATGGAGCTCAGCAACTACCTGAGCCGGGTCAGGGAGGCGGGGGCGGTCAGCCCCGCGGAGTGGGATGAGGCGATAGATACCCTCCTCCTCCTCCTGGCACCAACAGCACCCCACATGACCGAGGAGCTGTGGCAGAAGAGGGGGCATGACTACAGCATCCACAACCGGCAGTGGCCCCACTGGGACGAAGAACTAGCCCGGGACGAGGAGATTACCCTGGTGGTACAGGTCAACGGCCGGCTGCGGGACCGGATTGCGGTTCCCGCCTCTACCACTGAGGTTGAAGCTATGCAACTAGCTGCGGAGTCGACCCGGGTGCAGCCATACACGGAGGGTAAAGAGATCATAAAAAGAATATACGTACCGGGGAGGCTGATTAATCTGGTGGTGCGATAATGGTAACAGCCACCGACATCAGAGCCAACCTTGAGGCGGTGCGGGGGCGCATCGCCCGTGCCTGCCAGCGTGCCGGAAGGTCACCCGAAGAGATAACCCTGGTTGCCGTGACCAAGACGGTAGAGCCCCCGGAGATTGCCGCCGCCTTTGAGCTGGGCATCACCCACTTCGGGGAAAACCGGGTGCCGGAGGCAGCGGCTAAAATCGGGCTGCTTTCCAGTCTCAAACCCCGCCCTACCTGGCACCTGGTCGGTCACCTCCAGACCAACAAAGCCAGACTTGCCGTAGAGCTCTTTGATATAATCCACAGCGTTGATTCCATAAGGCTGGCTGAGGCGCTCAGCCGGCGCACCGGCAAGACCCTGCCCATCCTGCTGGAGGTCAATGTTGCCGGTGAAATCACCAAGAGCGGTTTTCCCCCGGACGGGGTGGCGCCGGCGCTGGAGGCAATCTCCCGCCTGCCCCGGCTTGAGGTAAAGGGGCTGATGACCATAGCCCCGCTGGTTGCCGACCCGGAAGAGGTGCGCCCCGTCTTCCGCCGGCTGCGCTCGCTGCGGGATACCCTGGGGCTGGAAGACCTGTCCATGGGCATGACCGATGACTTTGAGGTTGCCATTGAAGAGGGGGCGACCACGGTCAGAATCGGTCGCGCTATCTTTGGAGAGAGGGTAGAAAAATGAAGATGACCTTTATCGGGGGCGGGAATATGGGGGAGGCAATGCTAGCAGCCGTCCTGAGCAAAGGACAGGCTACGCCGCAGACGGTATGGTTAAGCGATATTGATGATAACCGCCGCCGCTACCTGGAGGAGAAATACGGTGTAGCCGTAACCGGCGATAACCGCCTGGCTGCGGAGAGCGGGGAGGTGGTGGTGCTGGCAATCAAGCCGCAGAACCTTGGCGGGGTAATGGCGGAGCTCAAGGGAAGGCTCAAATCCGGTCAGCTGGTGCTCTCTATTATCGCCGGGGCAAAACTCGGCACCCTCTCCCGGGGACTGAGCCACGGCGCCATTGTCCGGGCGATGCCCAACACCCCCGCCCGGATTGGCGAAGGCATAAGCGTCTGGACGGCTACCGATGGAACCACCCCCCGGCAGAAGGACGGGGCAGCGGCTATCCTGGCGGCTATGGGCAGAGAAATCTATGTCGCCGATGAGGACTACCTTGACATGGCGACGGCGGTAAGCGGCAGCGGCCCCGCCTATGTTTTCCTGCTGATAGAGTCCCTGGTCGCCGCCGCGGTGGATATCGGGCTTCCCCCCGATGTGGCGCTGGAGCTGGCATTGCAGACGGTTGCCGGCTCGGGGCACTTCGCCCGGATTTCCGATAGCTCCCCCGCCGAGCTGAGGAAGATGGTAACCTCCCCCGGGGGCACCACGGCAGCCGCCCTGCGCAAGCTGGGGGAAGGGGGCTTCTCCGAACTCATCAAGCAAGCCGTTACCGCCGCCTACAACCGGGCGAAGGAGCTGGGGGGCTAGGCGGCAGTGTCGGCGCTATATATCTTTTTTGAGCTTATCCGCTTCCTCTGCTACCTGTTCAGCACCCTTATCCTGATCCGGACACTGCTATCATGGTTCTCGCTGCCGCCGGGCGGCGGGCTGACCGTCTACCTCTACCGGGTCACCGAGCCATTTTTGATCCCCCTGCGCCGCATCGTCCCCCGGGTCGGCATGGTAGACTTTACCCCGCTGCTCGCCATCGTCCTGCTGCAACTCGTTGCCTTCCTGCTGCCCTGAAATTTTTCGCCCCCCCCAAAAAGCTTGACAAATACTGGACAGGGTGTTATACTTCTATTATGGAAGTATCTCATGGTGGAAGTTAATGACCGAAGATAGCCGGCAAACAGCCTATGATGAGCAAACCACCATCCTCGTCCAGGGCTTTCTGCAGGTGTGGAACAAATTTGAGTCCACCCTGGCTAAGGAGCTGGCTCAAATCCAGGAGCGGCTTGAGGGGATACACCCGGAGAGGGAATCTCACCCCAATGCCAACTACGAGCTCTTCTACCGCGTTAGCAGCACTATCTATCCCCGGGGCAACCTGACCATGGGGGAGCTGAGCACTGCCCTGTCGGTGCCACTGAGCACGGCAACCCGGATAGCTGACTGGCTGGTAGATAAGGGTTACCTACAGAGACTCCCCGACCCGGAGGATAGACGGGTAGTCCGGGTCGTCCTCACTGACATGGGGAAAGAGCTGTACCGGACTATTGAGAACTACGTGCGGCAGCGGGTTCAGCACATCTTCTCCGCCCTTACCAGTGAGGAGCGAGCGATACTGCTTACCCTTGTCGGCAAGGTGGTACTTGCCCTGAAAGCGGCGGCAAAGTAAATTTTTTTGCCTTTATATTTCCAAAATGGAATATTTATATTTCAGAATTTTTACCAGCTGTAAAGGGGTGGGGGGTTATGGGGAACCTGAAACTGGCTCTGTTTCTAGCCTTCAAATCAATCATTAAGGGGAACCGGTGGGCACTGGTTCTGATTGTCGTGGTAATGTCCCTCAGCTTTACCAACCTCATCCTCACCCCCTCTATCCTCGCCGGGGTAACCAATACCCTGGATGAGCAGCAGGTAGACACCCTGTTCGCCAATATTGTCATTGACCCCGAGGAAAGTGAGTACTATCTGGACAATGCCGGGCAGATAGAGAGGAAGATAGAGCAGGTGCCGGGGGTGGTCGGGGTCTCCGCCCACCTGAACAGCAATGCCCTTATAGAGTACCAGTGGCAGGAGAAGGAATTGCCGTCAGACAACGGCAAGAGCGGCACCTGGAGTGTAATCGGCATTGACCCGGAGAAGGAAGCCGGGGTCACCACCATCCACGAGCATATTATCGCCGGCAGCTACCTTGAGGCGGGCGACCGGGACGAAATCGTGCTCGGTATAGAGATTGCCGGTGGCGAGGGGGCACAGACCTCGTCGTTCCTTACCCTGGAGGGGGTGGCTATCGGGGATACGGTGCGGCTGACCTATGC
>CAZFCV010000122.1:0-4073 GCA_964517985.1 uncultured Dehalococcoidales bacterium
TTATCGGGCAAATAAGGTTGATTAAGGAGGACAGGTCTTGGATTTTCAATTGTCTGAAGAACAGGTCATGCTTTATCGGGCAACCCGTGAGTTTGCCGAGAAAGAAGTAAGACCGGTAGCCCAGGAGCTTGACCGGAAACCAAACCCACTGGAGCGTGTTGATTGGGAACTGGTGAAGAAGGCATCGCGGCTGGGCTTCCGGACGCTGACCTTCCCCGAGGAGTACGGGGGAGCCGGTGCCGACTTCCTGACGACCGCCATCCACTATGAGGCGCTATCGTGGGGCGATGGCGGTTTTTCCCACTATTTTTTCCAGCTCCACATACTGGGACCATCTATCCCCCTGATGCCCAGGGAGCAGAGGGAAGAGTTTGTGCCCAGGATTGTTGAGGATGACACCTTTTTGATGGCAGTTTCCAACACGGAGACCCTTGGGGCTACCGAGTATGTGCTACCATATGATGTCCCCGGCGCCGCCTTTCAGACCGTCGCCGAAAGAAAGGGTGACGAATACATTATAAATGGAACCAAGGAGTACTGCTCCAATGGGCCCATCGCCCGGCTGCTGATTGTGAGCGTGCAGGTAGACAGAAAAGCGCCGTTGAGCCAGAGCTGGACTCAGATTATGGTGCCCACGGACACACCGGGGCTATCTATTGGTAAAGTCCACGACCATATGGGAATGCGTCTCCTGCCGACCGCAGAGATGGTGTTTGATGATGTCCGTGTCCCCGCCCGCTATCTAACCGGGGAGGAGGGTGGCGCCCTGGCAATGCACCACCGGGTGCGACCGTGGATAATGACCATCCACAACGCACAGATGCTGGGTATATTGCAGGCGCTGTATGATGACACGCTGGAATTTGCCAAAACCAGGGTTGTTTCCGGGAAACCAATAATAGAGCACCCGACGATTAAGGTCATGCTGGCGGATATGCGGATGAAGATTGAGGCGGGAAGAGCCCTCACCTACAAGACTGCCTGGGCTTTAGACCACCAGCGGGAGGATTTCAAGAATAACACCGAGATGGTCTATCTAACCAAGGCATTCCTTGACGAGACCGCCCTGACCGTAATGAGGGATGCTGATGAGATTCACGGCGGCATGGGCACCAACCGGGAAATGCTCACCGAGAAGCTGATAAGGGACGCTTTTACCATGCTCCACTGGATGAATACCCGCTCCATCGCTTATCTGAGGGGGGCGCCCACCCTGGAAACGGCAAGGATGCCCTGGGAGGAACGCCCGGCGGGCTACGGGGTCTAACGGATGGGGATTGCCCGTGCGGGGTTGCTTGCGGTGAGGTTTTGGGGTAGAATTTGAACCCAGGAGAGGTGTCCGAGTGGTTGATGGTGCCGCTCTCGAAAAGCGGTCTCCGCGTAAGCGGAGCGTGGGTTCGAATCCCACCCTCTCCGCCAGGACATGGCAGGCAGCCATTAAAAAGCGTAGTTCTATATATTTTTTTGCGGAGAGGTGCTGGAGTGGACTATCAGGCGCGCCTGGAGAGCGCGTGTCGGGTTTCCCGACCGTGGGTTCGAATCCCACCCTCTCCGCCACCCCTATTTATTGAAACCTATCCCCCCTCTCCTTTCAAGGGGAGGGGAACGAGGGGGTGAGGTTGTTAAATTGTCACCTGTCCACTGCTATGCTAGAATAGCAGTACCTTGATGAATAAAGACATTAAATACTGGGTGGGCTTTAACCTGATACCGGGCATCGGGCGTGCCAAGCTGAACCAGCTGGAGGGCTATTTTGCCAGTCTGGAGAATGCCTGGAAGGCGACATCGGCTGACCTGAAGCAAGCCGGGCTGGATAGCGGATCAATACGGGCTATAAACCAGTGGCGCTCCAGGCTATCCCTTGAGGCGGAGATGGAGAAGCTGGGCCGCTATGGGGTGAGGGCGCTTTCCTATCATGATGCTGACTATCCATCCCGCCTCAGGGAGATATATGACTACCCGCCGGTTCTTTACGTCCGGGGCTCCCTTCTCCCCGAGGATGAGTGGTGCCTGGCGGTGGTCGGCACCCGCCGGGCTACCGTCTACGGCCGGCAGGTGACCGAGGAGATAACGGCTGACCTGGCGCGGAACGGAATGACCATCGTCAGCGGTCTGGCGCGGGGGATTGATTCCGTAGCCCATCACAGCGCCCTGGCGGCTGGGGGCAGGAGTATTGCCGTCTTTGCCTGCGGGCTTGATATTGTCTACCCGGCGGAGAATGCCAGCCTGGCACGGCAGGTTATGGAGCAGGGGGCGCTGGTAAGCGAGTATCCCCTGGGCACCAAGCCCAGGGCGGATAACTTCCCCCGCCGTAACCGTATCATGAGCGGGATGAGCCTCGGCGTCCTGGTGGTTGAGGCGGACAAGGCTAGCGGTGCCATGATTACGGCGCACATGGCAGCGGAGCACAATCGGGAGGTGTTTGCCATCCCGGGGAGCATTCTCTCCCCGGCAAGCCGGGGAACCAACCGTCTCATTCAGGAGGGCGCCAAGCTGGCGCGTGATTACACCGACATCCTGGAAGAGCTGAACCTGATGGTAGTAGCCCACCAGCCGGAGGCAAGGGAGGCTATCCCGGCTTCGGATACGGAATCACTGCTGTTACAGCAGCTGAGTGCTGAGCCGGTTCACATTGATGAGGTCTGTCGCAGTAGTGGCTTGCCTATAGCCACCGTGAGCAGCACCCTGGCTATCATGGAGCTTAAGGGGATGGTGAAGCAGGTGGGCAGGATGAACTACACTCTTGCCCGGGAAGCCAGAGAGGAATACCGGGTAACGGTTGATTAGGCATGGCGAAGAGAAGTCTGGTTATCGTTGAATCGCCGGCGAAGGCGAGAACCCTGAGCAAGATTCTGGGGAGCAACTACAGCATCAAAGCCTCGCTGGGCCACGTGAGAGACCTGCCCAAAAGCCAGCTGGGAGTGGATGTAGAGAAGGGTTTTCTGCCCAAATACGTGGTTCCCAGGGAGAAAAAGAAGGTTGTCCTTGAGCTCAAGCAGGCGGCTAAGGCGGTGTCCACCGTGTATTTAGCCACCGACCCCGACCGGGAGGGAGAGGCAATCTCCTGGCATCTGGCTACCGTGACACAGTCGGACGGGAAAGCCTACCGCCGTGTTGTCTTTCATGAGATAACCAGGGAAGCCGTTGAGCGTGCCTTTCGCCACCCCCGCTCCCTGGATATAAAGCTGGTCAATGCCCAGCAGGCGCGGCGCATCCTGGACCGGCTCGTCGGCTATAAGATTAGCCCCCTGCTGTGGCGGAAGGTGAGGCGGGGGCTATCCGCCGGCAGGGTCCAGTCGGTAGCGCTGCGGATTATCGTTGACCGCGAGCGGGAAATCCAGGCGTTTGTCCCCACCGAATACTGGAGCATCGAGGCGGAGCTGACCGGGAAAACGCACCCCGGGGCAGCCTTCCGGGCAATGCTGGTCGGTCTCGCTGATGGCACCCGGCTAGATATCCCCGCTCAGAAGAAGGCGGAGGCTCTTGCCAGAGAGCTTGAAGAGGCTGACTACCGGGTTATTAAGGTAAAGACCAGGCAGGTATCCCGCCAGCCGGCACCGCCCTTTATTACCAGCACCCTGCAACAGGAAGCCTGGCGCAAGCTCCGCTTCAGCGCCAGCTATACCATGACTATTGCCCAGCAGCTCTACGAGGGGCTACCTATCGGTAATGAGGGAAGCGTGGGGCTTATAACCTACATGCGCACCGACTCCACCCGTGTTGCCCGCTCGGCGGTAACCGAGATCAGGCACTTCATCAGCGAGAAATACGGGGGTGACTTTCTGCCGGCACACGCCCGTTCCTTTGCTACCCGTGTCAAGGGAGCGCAGGAGGCTCACGAGGCTATCCGCCCCACCAGGGTGTGGCGGGAGCCGTCGCTCATCAAGCCCTATCTCTCGGCGGCGCAGTTCCGGCTCTACGAGCTTATCTGGAAGCGGATGGTCGCTAGCCAGATGGCGGTTGCCCTCTTTGATACCAGTACCGTTGATATTGAAGCCGACCGCCCGGCGGCACGCTACCTTTTCCGGGCTACCAGCTCGGTGAACACCTTCCCCGGCTTTATGACGCTTTAT
>CAZFCV010000123.1:0-4065 GCA_964517985.1 uncultured Dehalococcoidales bacterium
GGCAGTGCCGACGTCCTTGAGGCTCTGGGGGCAAGGATTGAGCTTGATGCCCGCCAGGTGGAAGCCTGCCTGGAGCAGGTGGGCATCGGTTTCATGTTCGCCCCGGCATTCCACCCGGCAACAAAGTTCGCCTCGGCACCCCGGCGCGAGCTCGGCATCCGCACCATCTTCAATATCCTCGGGCCGCTGACCAACCCGGCGCTGGCTGACTCCCAGGTCATCGGGGTGCCCGGTGAGGAGCTGGGAGAGAAGCTGGCGCTGGTGCTGCGCCGCCTGGGGGCAAGGCACTCCCTGGTAGTGCACGGCTTGAACGGAATGGACGAAATCTCAATAGAGGGCAGCTCCCGGGTATGGGAGCTGAAAGGCGGTGAGGTAAAGAGCTACCACGTTTCGCCGGAGGACTTCGGGGTAGCACCGGCGGGAGTGGCGGCAGTCCGGGGCGGGACACCCGCCGAGAATGCCCTGCTGCTGCGCTCGGTGCTGGCTGGCGAGAAGGGGCCAAGGCGCGACGTGGTCCTGATGAATGCCGCCGCCGCCCTGGTCGCCGGGGAAAAGTCGCCATCGCTCCCCCAGGGGGCGGCGCTAGCCGGAGAGGTGGTGGACAGCGGCGGCGCCCTTGCCAAGCTGGAGCAACTCATTGATTTCAGCCGGAGCTTTGCATGATATTACAGCAGATAGTCGCCCATAGCCAGAGGGAGCTGGAAGCCAGAAAGGGCAATCTCCCCCTGCCGGAGTTGCGCCGGCTAGCCCGGGAGCAGCCCCCGCCGCTTGACCTTGCCCCGGCACTAAGCGGTGAAACCATCCGGCTCATTGCCGAGGTGAAAAAGGCATCACCATCACGGGGCGTTATCCGCCCCGATTTCAACCCGGTAGAGATAGCCCGCACCTACGCCGCTAATGGCGCCGCGGCGATATCAGTCCTGACCGAGACGGGATACTTTCAGGGAAGCCTGGCTCATCTACAGGACATCAGAGAGGCAGACACCGGGCTGCCCCTGCTCAGGAAGGACTTTATCCACGACCCCTATCAGGTCTACGAAGCGCGGGCTTACGGCGCCGACAGCCTGCTCCTCATCGTGGCAATCCTGACCCCGGAGAGGCTGGAGGCTCTGCTCGGGCTAAGCCGCGAGCTTGGCATGAGCTGCCTGGTGGAGGTGCACAACGAAGCCGAGCTGGAAACCGCCCTGGACAGCGGTGCCCGGCTCATCGGCATCAACAACCGCGACCTGTCCACCTTTACCGTAGACATAGCCACCACCGGGCGCCTGCGCCCGCTCATTCCCGCCGACCGGATTGTGGTCAGCGAGAGCGGCATAAAGGAGCGCCGCGACATGGAGAGGCTAAAGGGGTGGGGGGTGGACGCCGTCCTCGTCGGCGAGGCGCTGCTGTCAGCGCCGGACATCGCCGGTAAGATGAAGGAGCTGCTGTGACCAGAGTCAAGATTTGCGGGCTAACCGATATTGAGCGCGCCCTGGTAGCGGGCCGGGCAGGCGCCGACTTCCTGGGGCTGGTCTTCGCCCCCAGCCGGCGTCAGATCTCCCCGGAAAAAGCCTTATCGCTGGTGGAAGCCGTCCACAGCCTGAGGCAGCGCCCCGGCGTGGTTGGCGTTTTCGTCAACCAGCCCTCTGTGGAGGTCAACCGCATCGCCGACTGCTGCCGGCTGGACTGGGTGCAACTCAGCGGCGACGAGACCTGGGAATACTGCCGGGAGATTGAGCGGCCGGTCATCAAGGTTATCCCCGTCACGCCCGACCGGGAAGCCGGGCAAATCCTCGCCGAGATAGAGCGGGGCTACCGGACAAGGGATGACCTTATCTGCCTCCTTGACACAAGGGTGGGGAGCGCCTATGGTGGTAGCGGAGAGAAATTTGACTGGCAACTGGCTCATGAGGTATCCGCCCGGTTCAGCGTGGTTGTCGCCGGCGGGCTGACCCCGGCTAATGTCGGCGGGCTGGTCAGGCAGAGCCAGCCCTGGGGTGTTGATGTCTCCACCGGGGTGGAGACTGGCGGAGAAAAGGATGCCGCTAAAATCAGGCTCTTCATCACTGCCGTAAGGAATGCCGGGACAAGCCCGGAAGGGGGAGGGAGGTAGCCATGCTGCCCGATAACAGGGGATATTTTGGCGACTACGGGGGGCAGTTTGTCCCCGAGACCCTGGTCTCCGTCCTGGATGAGCTCGCCGCCGCCTATGAAGAGGCGAAGGCGGACAGCGCCTTCTGGGCGGAGTTTGACGCACTATCCCGCGACTACTCGGGGAGACCGACACCGCTCTACCCGGCAGAAAGGCTCACCGGGCACTGCGGCGGCGCCCGCATCTTCCTGAAACGGGAGGACTTGGCTCACACCGGAGCCCACAAGATTAACAACGCCCTGGGGCAGGGGCTTCTTGCCCGCCGGACGGGGAAGCGACGGATTATCGCCGAGACCGGAGCCGGGCAGCACGGGGTTGCCGCCGCCGCCGTATGCGCCATGCTGGGGCTGGAGTGCATCGTCTACATGGGGGAGGAAGATATGCGCCGCCAGTCACTCAATGTCTTCCGCATGAAGCTCATGGGTGCCGAGGTAAAACCGGTCTCCGGGGGCAGCCGGACGCTGAAGGACGCCATCAACGAGGCAATCCGGGACTGGGTGACCAACCCCGGCAATAGCCACTACCTCCTTGGCTCTGCGGTCGGTCCCCACCCCTACCCGGCAATGGTGCGTGACTTCCAGTCGGTAATCGGCAGGGAGACAAGGCAGCAGGTCCGGGACAGTCTGGGACGCCTGCCCGACTATATCATCGCCTGCGTCGGCGGCGGGAGCAACGCCATCGGCATCTTCCACCCTTTTTTGAATGACACCGGTGTCCGGCTTATCGGGGTGGAGGCGGCGGGGAGGGGGCTTAAGAGCGGCAAGCATGCCGCCTCACTGGTCGCCGGCTCTGCCGGCGTGCTCCACGGGGCAAAGTCCTACCTCCTCCAGAACGGCAGCGGGCAGATTCGGGAAACCCACAGCATCTCCGCCGGCCTGGACTACCCCGGCGTCGGTCCGGAGCACAGCTACCTCAAGGACACCGGGCGCGCCACCTATGTTGCCGTAAGCGATAAAGACGCCCTTGAGGGCTTCCAGCTGCTGTGCCAGACGGAGGGCATCACCCCCGCCCTTGAGCCGGCTCATGCCATATTCCACGCCACCAGGCTCGCCGGCTCCCTGGACAGGGAGGCGGTTATCGTGGTCAACCTCTCCGGGCGCGGCGATAAAGACATGGACATCGTCGCCGGAGCCCTGGGGGTACAGCCTTGAGCCGCATTGATTCCGCCTTCCACCCGCCAGAGCACAAGGCTCTGATAGCCTACGTTACCATGGGCTATCCCTCCATCGCCGCCACCCTTGAGGTGGTTCCCCTCCTCGCCGCCAGCGGGTGTGACTTGGTGGAGCTGGGAATACCCTTCTCCGACCCGCTGGCTGACGGTGCCACCATACAGAAGGCGAGCTTCCATGCCCTGCGGAACGGGGTCACCCCCCGGCTCTGCCTCGAGGTAGCGGGGCAGCTACGCCAGAAGGTCAGCATCCCGCTGGTGTTTATGACCTACTTCAACCCGGTCTTCCGACACGGTCTTGAGGAGTTCTGCCGCGCCGGCGCCCGCTCCGGTATTGACGGCTTAATCATCCCCGACCTGCCCCCGGGGGAAGGCTCGGGGCTGGAGGCTATCAGCCAGAGGCAGGGGCTTGACCTCATCTACCTCCTGGCGCCAACCAGCAGCGAAGACCGCATCAGACTGGTAGCGGAAAGGTCACAGGGGTTTATCTACCTGGTCTCGGTAACCGGGGTTACCGGGGCAAGACAGAGGCTACCGGCTGACCTGCACGACTTCGTCGCCCGGGTGAAAAACATAACCGCCAAACCGCTCTGCATCGGCTTCGGCATATCCAGCCCGCAGCAGGCAGGGCAGGTAGCCGGGATAGCCGATGGGGTAATTGTAGGCAGCCGGATAATCCAGCTTATGGAGGCGGAGGAGGGTTACACGCCGGTGGTCAGCTTCATAAAGGAGCTAAGGCAGGCGCTGGATGAAGCCAGCCCCACTT
>CAZFCV010000124.1:0-4026 GCA_964517985.1 uncultured Dehalococcoidales bacterium
TTGCTGCGCTCGCCGATGGGGATGCCCAGGTCAAGGGCTACCTGTAACAGCTTCTGCTCGTCCTTAATCTCATAGCCGGGGGCTTCCCCCTTAGCTGCCGCCAGAAAGACCTCGGTCACCTTGCGGCCATGGTCGCTGTGAGCCGCCGTCCCGGCGGCTATCATACGCACGAAATTGCGGGCAGCGATTGTCTCGGCGGTAGCCCCGCAGATACCCCGCCGCTTCAGTTTGTCCTCGGGTGTCTCCTCTTTCCCCTTGGGCAGCGGCACCCGGCAGGGACCCATGGCGCAGTTGCTGCAGCAGTTACCCACCGCCCCGATGGGGCAGGGCTTCATTGCCTCCGCCCGATCAAAGGCAGTGCTACAGCCATCACCGGCTGCCTTCTCAATCATCTCAACAGTAGCCTGGTCAACGCTTTTAACTTCTTTATCCGCCATCTTTACTCACCCTCCAATATTTCATCACTCTGCGGGAGCGGTCAGCTCGGCAACCATCTCCCGGACCAGCTTTATCGCCTCCGGGTGCCTCATGATAAGCACATTGGCACCAGTCAGCAGCAAACACATGGAAGACATTGCCTCCAGCAGGATACCCCTCTTCCTGGCATCGCCAAGCCTGGGGTCTTCCGCCTCGGGAATCTTCGTCTCTTTTGCCTTCCACACCTCCTTGCCTATGTTGCAGATGACGGGGTACTGGAGCTTGTCATCCTGCTGGGTCAAGGCAGCCATCCTGTCCCGCTCCATTACGGAATAACAATACTCGATACCATAGCCAATACCGCTAACCGTAGGGTCCATTACAAGCTGGTTATCGGGGACGCCGAGATTGCCCAGCAGAATATTGAGCTGCTTGGCAAGATTTATATCTATCGGCGTGGACGCCACCACGGTATGGCGGTAGGCAAGGGCAGCAGCACCAATCCTCTTGTAGTCTCCCTCTTCAACCGGCCCGATAATCAGGCTCTTGTCCTGGCAGACCTCGCATACCGTTCGCAAGACCTCGGTATCCTTCTCGTGATTTGCCGTCCCCCAGACGATTAGCGGGACATCAATGGCATCAGCTACCTTCTTAACCACCGCCGCCGCTTCATCCGCCCCCCGGTCAAGCCCGTTGGGGTCGGTGCTGAGCAGCTGCAGGCATATCATCTCCGCCCCGTAGTCAGTAATGCACTTCTTTGCCCAGGCAACCGGGTCATCGGTTACCCCGGCGAAGGGCTCCAGAGCCGCCTTGGGCCACTCTTCGGGCGGGCAGTCATAGACCTCCATGGCTATGCGCGGCGGGTTCGGCATCTCGCCCTCAAAAAGGTAGAAGGGATAGCTTGTCTCCCCGCCAATCTTTACCGCCTTGTCCCCCTTGCCCAGCGTAACCTCTTTTATCTTGCCACTATAGGCTGTCTTTGGAACCTCAAACGCCATTTCCTTCCCCCTTACTTAAGCCGGGTTTTTCCTCTTTTCACTGCCGAACCCCTCATCACCATACCAGTATCTCTCCCCGGTCTGCAGATATTTTAGTCTGCCCTCGCGGCTCTCCAGCTTCTGCCGCCACCGCCCCATCCCCTCGCCCTCGGGTTTGCCTTCCTCAAAGGTTGCCCCCAGCACCTCTATCTCACCCCACCCCGGCGCACTCTTCTTCTCAACCTTATACTCCATAATTTGCCTCCCTTCCTAGGCTAGTCCCGCCGCCCGCTTGGCAGCCCGGACTGTATTGAGCATGAGCATGGTTATCGTCATCGGTCCCACCCCGCCGGGGACCGGCGTAATGGCACTCGCCTTCTCCTTGACGGCATCAAAATCAACATCACCGGCCAGAATCCTCTTCCCTTCCGGTGTCTTGCCGATTGCGTTCACCCCCACATCTATGACCACCACCCCTTCCTTGACCATATCGGCGGTGATTGCCTTGGGCTTACCCGTCGCTACAATCAGTATATCAGCCCGCCTGGTATGAAAGGAAATATCCCTGGTTCCGGTGTGGCAGATTGTAACCGTGGCGTTGGCTCCCGGCGCCTTCTGGAGCAGAATATTGGCAATGGGTTTGCCCACGATATTGCTCCTGCCGACGACAACGACCTCGGCACCATCAACCTTCGCCCCGGAGCGGACGAGGAGCTGCTGGATGCCAGACGGGGTGCAGGGCATGTAGTCCGGGCTGCCTATCATCAACTTGCCCACGTTCACCGGGTGAAAGCCGTCAACATCCTTCTTCGGGTCAATGGCGTAGAGGACTTCTTCCTCGTTCAGGTGTTTGGGCAGCGGTAGCTGCACCAGAATGCCGTTAATCTTGGGGTCTTTGTTCAGCTTGTCAATGAGCTTCAGAAGCTCTTCCTGGGTGGTTTCCGCCGGGAGGTCGTATCTTTCCGAGTATATGCCCAGTTCCTGCGACGTCTTCTCTTTGGCGCCGACGTAAACCTGTGAGGCTGGGTCGGCACCGACGAGGACGGTGACCAGCCCCGGTACCACGTTGTGCTTTTCTTTGAGCTCGGCAATCTCCTGCGCCAGCTCTTCGCGAATCTGCTTGGCGACTTCAGCGCCCTTGATGAGTTCTGCCGTCATTTTTACCCCCTCCCTAGTTTTTTAACTCAGAAGCTCTGCCATTAAGGCATCAACTGCCGCCACCGCCCGGGAGGTATCGGAGAGTTCCATGAGTGGCTTCAGTTTGAGGTCATACTGTTGCACTTCCTCGTCCCAGGGAATAACCGCCGCCGGTTCCATTTCCAGCCGGGACAGCTCCTCGGTAATAGCCGGAGCCAGCCCGTCCGGGACAAGGTTAATGACCACCGCCTGCCGCCTCACCCTCAGCTTCAGTTCCGAGACCAGCCCGGCTATCCGTGCCACGGTGCGGACACCCTTTATGGAATGGTCGGAGACTATCAGCAGGGCGTCAATATCCTGGGTGGTCCTCCGCGACAGGTGTTCCATCCCCGCCTCGTTATCCATCACCATATAGTTATAGCTCTGCGACAGGGTATCCACAAATTTGCGCAGCAAAAGGTTAGGGTAGCAATAGCACTCCGGACCCTCGCCCCGGCCCATCGTTATCAGGTCAATCCCCTTGCCCTCAACAATGGTCTCATTCAGTCTGTAGTCCAGATAAGCCTCTTTGGTCATCCCCGGGGGAATGTTTATCTTCTCCTCATTAAAAGAGGCAATAATAGAGCCGATAGTATGCTCTACCCCCAGCCCCAGGCTATCCCCCAGGTTGGCGTTGGGGTCAGCATCAACGGCTAGAATCGGTCCCCTGTTGAGCCTGGCAAGGTAGCGAATAATGATACTGGTAATAGATGTCTTCCCGGTGCCACCCTTTCCCGCTACAGCAATATTAAAGCTCAAAAACCTTCCCCCGCTTTTTTTAGAACAGCCCGGTGACCTTCCCCGTCTCCACGTCCACGTCTACCTTTCGGAAGGCAGGGTCGGACGATGTCCCCGGCATGAGGCTGATGGTACCGGCGCAGGGACAGAGGAACTTTGACCCGGAGTAGATTAAGACATCACGGATGGGCAGAGTCCACCCCCTGGGGACACCCTTGAGAGACGGGTCATGACTCAGGCTCAGGTGGGTCTTTACCATCATGGTAGCATACTCGTCATATTTGGCGTCAGCTTCAAATGCCTTGGCTTTAGCCAAGGCATCGGGGGTCCAGGATACGCCATCGGCTCCGTAGACCACCCTGGCTATTTTGTCAACCCGCTCTCGCAGCTTCATCTCGTTGGGATAGAGAAACTTGAAATCGTTCTTTTCCTCACAGGCTTCCTTGACGACATCCGCCAGCTCCAGGGCACCGTCACCACCGTCAGCCCAGTGCGAGGACATGGCACAGCGGGCACCGGCGGCTTCGGCGGCTTTCCTGACCACCGCTATTTCATCCTTGGTGTCCGTGTGGAAGGCGTTGATGCAGACCACCGGGTTGATACCAGCCTCCCGGATAACGCCAATGAGGTGCTGCATGTTGGGCAGCCCCTTTTCCACAAGCCCCACGTCTTCCTTGGTGTACTCATCAGGCAGGGGCAGCCCGGCGACAACCTTGGG
>CAZFCV010000125.1:0-4018 GCA_964517985.1 uncultured Dehalococcoidales bacterium
AGGCGGTTAAGGACGATGGTCTTGACGTCAGCCCCCCGGCTTGAGGCGCCCCGCATGAACTCCGCCAGCAGCAAGTCCGTGTTGCCGCCCCGCCGCGGACTGCCCAGAATCCCCAGAACCCGGCTCTGTCCCATCAGCTAACCCTCCAGCCCTAATTTGCCGGCAATGCCCTCCAGAACCTCTGCCTCCCGGGCTCTCATCTGGCGCTCCCGCTCCGGCTCATCATGGTCATAGCCGAGGAGATGGAGCACCCCGTGAATGATAAGGATGGCTATCTCGCGCGCCACGGTGTGCCGGTGCTCTCCCGCCTGAATAGCCGCCTGAGGACAGGAGATAATCACCTCGCCGAGGTGGCGCACCCCGTCGGGAGGGGGGACAAAGGGAGGGGAATCCGCCCCGGCTTCCTCCACGGCAGAAAAGGCAAGGACATCGGTCGGCTCATCCCGCCCCCGGTAGTGGCGGTTCAACTCCCGCACCCTCTCCTGCCCGGTAATAACCAGACTCAGCTCCACAGCCGGCTCGGCATCCCGGGCGGCAAGGACCTGCCCGGCTACGCCCCGCAGCCAGTCCTCCCCAACCGGCACGGCAACGCCCTCTTCAATCAGGACATTAATCTCCATCTGCGCCCACCATGATAGCATAAGCCGGCTAAGCCCACAATGGGGGCATCCGTTGAGGAAAACAAAGGGTTGTGCTATAGTAGGGTGTATACACTTGCTAAGTCTAGAGGCAAGTGGAGGGATCGCATAGTGGCCTAGTGCGGGCGCCTGCTAAGCGCTTACCCTGAGAGATTGGGGTCGTGGGTTCGAATCCCACTCCCTCCGCCACCCTGAACGAGGCTCAAGCATGCCCCCTGAATAAGGGGTTATATTTTCAGCAAGGCTACCGGCAGGAGGCAATGGCTCACTACTATATCTGGACAATAGGCTGCCAGATGAACAAGGCAGAATCGGAGCGGCTGGGCAGCTTCCTTGAGGAAGCGGGCTACCAGCCGGTGACAACTGCCGATGGGGCAGACCTGATTGTCCTGAATAGCTGCGTGGTGCGGCAGAGCGCCGAGAACCGGGTCATGGGCAAGCTTGATGCCCTCAAACCGCTGAAAAGGGCAAAGCCCGGCATGACCATCGCCGTAACCGGCTGCCTGGTGAACCCGGATAACGACCGGTTGCGGCAACGCTTCCCCCATGTTGACCACTTCTTCCCGCCCGGGGAGTATCCGGATTGGCTGGAAAACGAGGACAGGCTTGCCGATAGCCTGCCCCGCCACCCGTCACCGAGCACCTATGTCCCCATAATCCAGGGCTGCGATAACTTCTGCACCTACTGCATCGTCCCCTACCGCCGCGGCCGGGAAAGGAGCCGGCCACCGGCCGAAATCGTGGCTGAGGTCGGGGAGCTGGTGGCGCGGGGGGCAAGGGAAGTCACCCTGCTGGGGCAGAACGTGGACTCCTACGGGCACGACCTGCCCGGCAAGCCGGAGCTGGCGGACCTGCTCGGTGAGCTGAATACCATAGACGGCTTAGCCCGTATCCGCTTCCTGACCAGCCACCCCAAGGACATGAGCCGGCGGCTCATCCAGGCGGTGGCTTCCCGGGACAGGGTCTGCGAGCATATAAGCCTCCCCGTCCAGTCGGGGAGCAATGACGTCCTCAAGGCAATGGGGCGGGGCTACACCGTGGAGCACTACCGCCGGCTTATCAGCGAGATACGGGGCACAATACCCGGCATTGCCCTGAGCACCGATGTCATCGTCGGCTTTCCCGGGGAAAGCCGGGAGCAGTTCCAGGAGACGGTTGACCTGCTCTCCGGGCTGAGGTTTGACACGGTACACGTGGCGGCTTACTCTCCCCGAACGGGGACCTACGCCGCCGGAAACCTTGCCGATGACATCCCGCCCGCCGAGAAAAGGGAGCGGCGCAATATCATCGAGCAACTGCAGGAAGGAATTGCCACCGAAATCAACGCCCGGCTCCGGGGAAAGACGGTTGAGGTCCTGGTGGAGGGGAGGCAGGGGGGCAAGTGGCAGGGACGAACCCGAACCGGTAAACTGGTATTCTTTGCCGGTGCCCGTAATTGCCGGGGAGAACTTATACCAATCAGGCTTGAGCGCACCAGCCCCTGGTCATTACAGGGCAGAGTGGAAGCGGCAAGCAGCAACCGAACTAAGGAGGAAAAATGGGAAAGAGTAAAATGCTGAGCCTGTTAGTGGTCGCCGGACTGCTCATCACGCTGCTGTCCGTAGGCGGCTGTATCCCGACAGGAGGGGAGGGGCAGGCGGAGGGAGGATTTGACTGGACGCTAATCATTTTCCTGGTCCTCATCTTCGTCGTGTTCTATTTCCTTCTCATCCGGCCGCAGCGCAAGAGGCAGAAGGAACACCAGGAGCTGATACAAGAGCTGAAAAGGGGTGATAACGTAATCACCGCCGGCGGCATCTACGGGGTAATTGAGAGCATCAGCGAGGACAGTGTCGTCATAAAGGTGGAATCGGGGACAACCATGAGGGTGGCACGGGGCAGCATCGCCGGCAGACGAGTTAAATAGAGCCGCCCCCACCCCTTGCACCGGAAAAGACGGCGCCCCCATCGGCTCACCCCGTGGCAAACGATAAACTGCCTGGCGGACGGACAACATGGCAGCCTCAAGGGAAGAGCAACCGGCAGCAAAGATAGCCCGGCTGAAGGACGAGTTAAAGGCGGTTATTGTCGCCCACAACTATCAGCGTCCCGAGGTCCAGGATATAGCTGACTTTGTCGGTGACTCGCTGGAGCTTGCCCGCCAGTGTAGCCGGGTAGATGCGGAGACAATCGTCTTCTGCGGCGTCCACTTTATGGCGGAAATCGCCGCCATCCTCAACCCGGAGCGCACCGTTCTGCTCTCCGCAGGCAGCGCCGGCTGCCCCATGGCAGACATGATTGATGCCGCCGAGCTAGGGCTCTGGCAGCAGAGTTACCCGGAGGCACCGGTGGTCAGCTACGTCAACTCCTCGGCGGAAATCAAGGCGGAAAGCTATATCTGCTGCACCTCCGCCAACGGGGTCAAGGTGGTGGAATCGGTGCCCGCCGACGAGATACTCTTTGTCCCCGACCAGAACCTGGGGCACTTTATCTCAACGCAGACCGCAAAGAAGGTAATCCTCTAGCGTGGCGTCGGCTACGTGCACCACCGTATCACGGCGGAGGAGGCCCAGCAGGGAAAAGAGCGCCACCCCGGGGCAGAGTTAATCGTCCACCCCGAGTGCCGCCCCGAGGTGATAGCCCTGGCTGACGCCACCCTCAGCACCTCACAGATGCTCCGCTACGTAGCGGCAAGCCGGCACAATAGCTTTATCATCGGCACCGAGCAGGGGCTGCTCCACCGCCTGCAACGGGAGAACCCGGGCAAGTCCTTCCACCTTGTCACCGAGAAGCAGGTCTACGTTAACATGAAGAAGACGACCCTGGAAACACTGCTGCGGACGATGGAGCTCCGGGAGAACATTATCACCGTCCCGGAAGGGGTCAGGCAGAAAGCAAAACAGGCTATTGACCGGATGCTGGCTATAGTCTGAGGAGAGGCAAAGCCTTGAAAACCCAGTATGACTATATTATCGTCGGCAGCGGTATTGCCGGGCTATATACCGCCCTGCAGGCTAAAGAGCGGGGGAGCGTGCTTATCCTCACCAAGGGCAGCATTGACGACTGCAACACCAAGTATGCCCAGGGGGGTATTGCCGCCGCCATCGGCGGCAGCGATTCCGCCGAGCTTCACCTCCAGGACACGATAGCCGCCGGGGACGGCTTGTGTGATGAAGAGGCAGTGCAGATACTGACCAACGAAGCCCCCGACCGCATCACCGACCTTGTCAACCTGGGGGTGCCCTTTGATACTGTTGACGGCGAGATTGCCCTAGCCATGGAGGCAGCCCACTCCATACCCCGCATCCTGCACGCCGGCGGGGATGCCACCGGGGAACACATTGAGCTCACCCTGAGCCGGCAGGTGCGTGCCTCCCGGATACAGGTGCTGGAAGACTGCC
>CAZFCV010000126.1:0-3998 GCA_964517985.1 uncultured Dehalococcoidales bacterium
CTGGCGCCCTACGCAGAGGTGCGTCGCGCGGTGCTCGGGCACTGCCGGCGGCTGGGCATGTCCGCCGGGGAGCGGCTCTATGTAACCGCCATTGACCCGGAAGATAATGCGATTACGGTGGGCGGCAAGCCGGAGCTGTACCGCCGTGAGCTGGTAGCCTCCCGGCTGAACTGGATATCTATTGATGGGCTGGAGCAGCCGCTCACGGTAAGCGCCAGTATAAGGTACCGCCACCCGGCAGCGGAAGCCGTGGTAACCCCCCGGGACGGGGGGCAGGCGCATGTCCGCTTCCGGGAAGCGCAGCCGGCAATCACCCCCGGTCAGGCGGTGGTCTTCTATCGTGGTGATACGGTAATCGGCGGCGGCGTAATAGAGCGGGCGGCTTAGCCTGCCCTCTTGGCCGGGATAGCTTCGCGTGTTTTCCCCCTCCAGCCAGACTATCCTTTTGCCCCGTTATTCGTTATACTATTTGCACAGGGTAACGCCGCCAGCTAAAGGGCTGGACGGTATTTAGCTGGTAGGAGTTGTCGGGTGCAAAATGAGGAGAGCCTGGTCCAGCTAGCCAAGCAGCGTGACCAAGAGGCTTTCACCCAGCTATATGAGGAGTACTGCAACCGGATTTACCGTTATCTCTTCTTCAAAATAGGGGATGAGACAGAGGCGGAAGATATGACGCAGCAGGTCTTTCTCAATGCGTTCCAGTCCATCGCCTCTTTCCGGTGGAGGGGGGTACCCTTTTCCGCCTGGTTGTTCCGCATCGCCCATAATCAGGTGGTCGACTTTCTGCGGAAAAAGGCGAAGCGTATAACTACCCCCCTTGACGAGTCGCTGGTAGCCGGTGGCGATAACCCTCAGCAGGTGGTGGAACAGAGGTCGGATATTGAGCAGCTGCTGTCCGCCGCCGGGCAGCTTACCCGGATGCAGCGCGAGGTGATTGTGCTGCGCTTTGCCAGCGGTCTATCGGTGGCGGAGGTAGCCAGGGTTATGGGGAAGAGTGACGGGGCGGTAAAGGCGCTTCAGCACAGTGCCATAGTGGCGCTGCGCCGGGTGCTTTCCGTGGGGAAGGGCAATGAAAAAGCCTAGAGATTTTGATAATATCCTGGACGAGTGCCTGGAGGGGCTGCTCAAGCGTGGCGAGACCCTGGAGCAGTGCCTGGCTCGTTATCCGGAGCAGGCGGAGGAGCTTGAGCCCCTGCTGGAGACCGCCCTGATGGCGAGGAAGGCAGCAGCCGTTCAGCCGCGCCCTGAGTTTCGGGCTAGAGCCGGTTACCGGCTTCGTGCCGCCCTCCAGGAGACAAAGCCGCGGCGGGGGTTTTTCCCCTTAGCCCTGCCCCGCTGGGCAACCGTGGTGGCGGTGCTTCTTGTCCTGGTGCTCCTCAGCGGGGGCACGGTAGCCGCTGCCGGTAGCAGCATGCCCGATGAGACCCTCTATCCGGTAAAGCTGGCTACCGAGCAGGTGCGGCTGGCATTCACCTTCTCTGATATTGGTAAGGCGGAGCTTTATGCCAGGCTGGCTGACCGCAGGGTGGTGGAGATAGCCCGTATGGCGGACAAGGGTGATGCCGGGGCGGTGGATAAGACCGCCAGCCGGCTGAACCGTCACCTGCTGATGGTGGCTGTCCTGACCAGAGCCTGGATGGGACAGGAAGAAGTGGGTATGCTGATGGCGCCGCCATCGGCACCGGCGGCGGAACCCTCGGCACCAACCCCGGCGCCCCCACCGCCGGCGGCGGAACCTTCACCACCCGCTGAGGCGGGGAAGGGTGCCGCCGACTATTCCCGGGATGAGGAGCTTGCCCGGCTAAGGGTGCTCCTGGCACGCTATGCCAACCAGCATCCCGATAAGCTGCGGGAGATGCTGGAGACGGCACCGGAGGCGGTCAAGCCTGCCCTGCGCCGGGCGATTGCCATTGCCGAAGCCCGCTACGAGCAGGCTCTGGAGCCGGTTACCGAGCCGAATAGAAGAAGGTAGCCCTCTCCTTCACTCTGCCCATATTCCCCTGCCTGCCTGTCTCGCCGCCGCCTCCACTTCCTTCAGGTGTTCCTGGTATTTTGTGTCGGGCGGGTAGGCTTGGGCACGGGCAAGCCCCAGCCTTACCAGCTCGGCGTTAACGAAGGTGTCGTCAACATATACGTAGCGCAGCAGCCGGCCGTACTTATCGGTGTTGGAGACGTCCGGCTCCAGGCGGACTGTCCTGCCTTCCACCAGGTTGCGGTTAGCCTGCCACGCTTCCATGCCGAAGGCTTCCGCTCTGGGGTAGACCTCCGGGGTGTCAATCCCGATGTAGCGCACACGGTAGCCGCCGGCTATTATGATGGTATCGCCGTCAATGACCCGGGTGACCATTACCGTGTCTGCCGGCGCCGGGCAGGCGCACAGGGGCAGGAGCAGGAGGAGAGCCGCCAGAAGCCAGGTAATGTGCCGAGCCCGGGGCATATATTTTTGGTGCGTCACCGGTTAACCTCGCTGGTGAACATGATTTTACTATTTTACCGGTAGTCAGGCGCCAAGTAAAAGAACTTGACATAAGCAATATAATCGCCTCGCCTCTGTGCCTGTGCTAAAGGAAAACCGGGGGAGCTGTTCGGCATGCTCAGCCCCAGTGGTGCCGTTACGGTCTTTCTGGCGGCATGGCTTTTTACCACTACCAGGGTTGACCGGGCTGTCCCGGGGTCAGGGTTTCCCGGCTATTGACATCGGGGGTGGGGAGGGGTAAAATTGCGTAATTCGGCAGGGGATTAAGGCAGGTCTGCTCCGGCTAACCGGTTAGCCCCTTTTTTGTTTATTATTTTTGATTAGGGTCTTGTCAGACGGGTATCTTTCGTTGTATGCTAGTGGCAAGCTCGGTGGGGCGGGTGGTATTTGGGGAATTTTGCTAGGGGGGCAGTAAGTGTTAAACGAAGGCGATGTGAACCTGACCTGTCGCCAGTGCGGTAAGGGGTTTATCTTTACCAGGGCGGAGCAGGAGTTTTACGAGATCAAGGGTTTTGCCCTCCCCCTGCGCTGCAAGGAGTGCCGCTCCGGCAGGAGAGAGCATCAGGGACACCTTGTTTGCGCTCAGTGCAGCACCGAGCTGGACAGAGAGACAGCCCTCTACTGTAGCCACTGCCTGGCAAACGTTCAGCTTGAGTTTGAGCTTAAAGCCGGCAAGACCAAAAAGGCAACCAATGAGGCGTATGCCCGGCTAAAGGCTATTGAAGCGGAGAAGGCGGAGCTTGCCGGAATGCTCCAGAAAAGGGAGCAAATGGTAGCCGAGCTTGAGCGGCAGTTTGAGGGTGTCAGTCAGGATTTAGAGAAGGCGGTTCAGTTCCATGCTGCCCTGGGCTGGCTTGAGCCGAAGCTGGGTGACATAGAAGAAAGGCTGAAATCCCTGGAGCACAGTCAGGATAAGATTAGCGAGAGGATGCTGCAACTGGTGCAGAGAATGCACGAGATGTATGAGAATACCACTATAACGGAGATGGTCAAGCGGAGTCTGAAACACTGGCAGGGGCAGAGCACCCAGCCGACCTAGGGCTTGCCCCTTACAGGATTGACAGGTACCTCTTCAACTCGTAATCGGTCACCTGCATTCGGTACTGGTCCCACTCAATCTTCTTGTTCTTGATGAAGGTAGGGAACACGTGTTCCCCCAGGGATTTTCGCACCACCTCGCTTGTCTCAGTGAGCTGAATTGCCTCTGCCAGGCTCCCGGGCAGGGTTATTATCCCCCGTTTCCGCCGCTCCTCGGCGCTCATTTCAAAGGCGTTTTCCTCGGTTGGCTCCGATAGTTCGTAGCCCTTTTCCATCCCCTCCAGCCCTGCGGCTAGCAGGACACTGAAGGTAAGGTAGGGATTGCACGCCGGGTCCGGTGAGCGGAACTCTATTCTGGTGGACTCCTCTCTCCCCGGCCGGTAGCCGGGGACGCGTACCAGGTCGGAGCGGTTCCGGTATGCCCAGGTAACATAGACCGGAGCCTCGTAGCCGGGTATGAGCCTTTTATAGGAGTTGACCCACT